>JBBTEI010000027.1:0-19342 GCA_038042405.1 Pseudomonadota bacterium | reverse complement strand
CGCAGACGGCTAAAGAAGCTTTCGGCTTGGTTGGTGCAAGCGCCGTCATCCTTGAACGCAACACTGTGATTGACGCGGCGCGTATCCCAACCAGAATGTAGGGCATCCCATCCCGAACCTTCGTCTGCATGGATGGTTGCCAGATTGGCGACATGATCACGCACCATAGGGACAGCATCGCCTTCGCTGCGCACCACAAAAGGAAGCGAGCGCCCGCCACGTTCGCGCATGATGACAACGCATTGACGCTTGCCCGAATGATTGGACTTCAACCGACGATCCTTGCGATCCTCTTTGCGGTTTTCGGGCTTCACATATCCGCCAAAATAGCCGCCGTTGATTTCGACAATGCCGTCAAGCTGGCGTCCCTGTTGCTCAATCGCCATTGCTTCGCGCAGCTTGTGTGTAAGGATGAACGCTGTCTTGTACTGGCAGTTCAAATCGCGTGACAGGTGCAGCGCAGCAACGCCCTTGGCACCGTTGGCAAAGATCGTAATAGCCGCAAGCAAATCGGTGAACGACATTTTGCGGCCCGCAAAGATTGTGCCCGATGTAACGCTATATTGGTGATAGCAGCCAACGCACTTAAACTTGCGGCGCGTGGTGATCTTGTAGCTTTCTACACAGCCACAGCGCGGGCAAACGGCTTCGCCATCCGTGTCAGCCCAACGCATGTCACAGAACGCTTGATAAGCCTTATCCTCGCCCATTGTGAAAACAGCCTTGAGGCTCAAGGTGCGGGCGGCGGCTGAAAGAAGGAAATGCTGTGTCATGTCATCGTATCCGGTGGTGTTATGCACAAGATATGATGTCTTGTATAACCATTGTCAAGGGTGTACATCATCAAAAGCGATGATATTTTATTGGAGTTGGCAATGAGCAAGAGTGATCCCGCAACCGTCGAGTATGAGACTCGCGCAAAGAACCTGCTAAAGGGAGAATTGAAACGACGGGGAATCACTTATGCGGGGCTTGCTGAAAAGCTGGCGATGGTTGGCGTCACCGAAAACGAGCGCAATCTCAATAACAAGATCAGTCGAGGCGGTTTTACAGCCGCGTTTTTGCTTCAATGTCTGACGGCAATAGAGGCCAAGGAAATCCGCATCTAGGAGCCTATGGCGTTGCTTTGGCCATTGTCCTTTGCACTATAATTACGGGAATACTGTCATATTCAAGTGGCCGTGAGAGCGAGCGCCGCAATCACGCCCCCGCATCCTATAGCCGTGCAGCTAAGCAAGATGCGGAGCGCGCCTGTGTCGGGATGGATTCCGGCACTGCGTTCGAATGTATCTACGAAAAAGTAGAAGCCAGCCAAGAGCAAGCTCGCGGAGAGCAGGACTTGAGCGCCCAACAAAGAGCCGCCTCTGCCGCTATGATTAGCGCGATCATAGCGCTTCTTACCTTGGGTGCCACCGGCATGGGTGTTTGGTATGTAAAGAGGACGCTTGATGCCACTCTGGAGGCCGTGAAAGATACTAGTAAAGCCACCGTTGCCATGAATGATGCCAACGAGATTGCCAAAGCTGCCCAACGTCCTTGGGTTTCTATCGAAGTTAGCCCCAAAATTATGGGGGCCTATATACATATTTGACCCATTGACTCAAACATAAAACTGGGCAACAAGTTCTTCGTCTAGGAGAGCAGAAATGGTGCGGACATGGGGTACAGAAGATCGCGGTGAAGAAGCCTGCGAGAAATGCGGTGCTGTTTACAAAGTGACCGTCCATCGGTTCCCGATGCGCGATAAGGACTATTTCGACTGCAATGATTGCGGCTATCGTATGGCGAGTTGGAATGACACCGAAGGCCCTTCCTATAGCCAGATCAAGAAGGGAAGCCCGGCGGGTTAGGCCGGGCACATTACTTAATCATCAACGGACTTTTCCGCTTGAGGGGATGGAATCACGATGGCAGCAGTTACCTTCCTGCCTGCCTTCCGAATCATCAACTCCAACCAGTCTTTTAAGTCCTCGTAGTCGCGTTGCGACATGCTGTCGGGCAAGTTTGCAATCACCTCGCCTCCACCTTGCAGCGTAAACACATCGCCACGAACAGAGGGATGCATATGGTGCGTTGCGGCCACTATCTTTTGAATTAAGGGCGTTTCCACAGTCCGGGTTTCCTTATCACTACCAACGTCCGCCGATTCTCCACCATCATCAACGGCGATGCCATCACTTTCGTAAGCTCCATTCCGCTGAAGAAACTGGCAAGTTTCTAAAAATGCCTTAGAAGCTGGGCGAATTGCGGCAGGTGCAAAGCCTGAGCGTATGAGGAATGACTCTAACGTAGCAGATGAAGGCGGGGCGTCTGGATAGCGGATTTTTAATTCCTGAAAAAGCTCAGGGTTAAATCCTGCCAGATTCAATGCCCTTCTGCGCTCCGCATCGCTTGTAGGGTGCAGAATCTCTAGTGCTAAGTCGGTAACACGAACCTCCCCTTTGATCGCCTTCTCCGCCAGACCAAAATGCAGCAGTGATGCCAATGCCCGATCTGACGTGCCAGATATTCCGCTGAAACCCATGTGCCGCGCAGCAACTTCTCGCGCCACTGGGTGCTGCCTGTCTTCCGTGTGAATTTTTCCAATAAATTCAATGGTTTCTTCCAAATTATGATTGGGGTAACGGGGACTCCTAATGCGCGTCATATCTTTGCCTCCAGTTAGCAGTAGCGGAAAACTAACTTACCAGTACGATATTTTGAGAAAATAGCTAGGAAAAAATGAAGCTTGAAAGAAAGTGCTTGCAGCGGAGAAATGAATCGGTGTATCTGGCTCGTACATGGTTAAGCCAATCGACAGCTATGCAGAATTGGGGGCGTGCCTATGAGATGATGCCACGGTGACGGATACCGGAAAGCCGCGATGCAAAAAGGGCCAACCTTGCGGTCGGCCCCTCCTGTTCAAATCAGTGGCCAGAGGCCGCGATCCGAAGCGTTGCAACCAAGGATTCGCACTTCTGGCCATCAAACACAAGGATTTTGTGTAATGGTGCATATCTGCGCTTATTACCGGATCAGGTTTGGCCGTGTTGAGCATGTCCGCTCGCACTGGCGCTCCTACCCGTAGGGGCTAGTCTGGTTCGCTTGGTTCGGGCTTCGGTTCGGCCTTCTTTTCAACTCCTAGCCCTCGCTTCGGCGGGGGCTTTTTTCGTTTCAGCTTTGCGGTTTCCGGTATCTCGACAGGGCTTACCCCGATAAAGCGCTCTAGCGCCTCGCCAAAATCCATATCCAGCCCTAGGGGCTTCTCTCTTGTGCCTGTCATGCGATTAGCGCCTTGTAGGTCAAGCGGCCTGTTGTTTGTGCCAGCAGGGCGTTTACACGGTCGCCTTCGCCCATTTCGCGGAGATTGAAGCGCCATGTCATTTCGCCAAGATAGGCGTTAATGTGCTTCGGGGAAAGGAAATGGTGAGTGCCGTTGATCTGGCGTTTGAACAGCGCCCAAACGCTTTCGATTGAGTTAGTGTGAAGGCAGAAATTGCGAACATATTCGCCCGCAGAGTGATTGACGTGGTGATGATGATAGGTGTTACCAAGTCCGACAAATGAACCATGTTCGTCTGTCATAAGCGCTGCACCCGGCTTGATGTTGTCGCGAATAACCGTCTGGACGTTGCGAGCGGATAGGCTTGGCGTCGAGCCAGTCCGCAACTCTCCGCCGCGTTCAAGAATGCCGAGCACGGCAATCTTTCCCTTGCCGCCCTGCTTGCCGCCTGTGCGCTGCCAAGCGTGTTTATTGCGCTCTTTTCCGCCGATAAATGTTTCATCAGCTTCAATTTCGCCAGCAAGCGGACGGTTGAATGACTGCGTTTTGATCGCATGCCGCAGACGGTGCGTCATGAACCAAGCCGATTTTTGAGTGACGCCAAGGTCTTTCGCCAATTGAGTGCTGGCAATGCCCTTTTTGTGGCTGGTGATCAGCCAAATCGCCATCATCCATTTGCGCATTTCGATCTTGCTATCTTCAAAGATCGTGCCGACTTTGATCGAAAATCGCTTACGGCAATCGCCGCACTTGTGAGTGCGATTATCCGAAAAATGATAAACGCGAGTGCTGTTGCACAACGGGCAAAAAGCACCATTTTTCCAGCGGATTGCCGTGAAATGATCGATTGCCGATTGCTCATCGGGGAATGCTGCCATCAATTGGAACAGCGTGTCGAATGTCTGTGTTTTCGTGCTCATGCACTCTTATAGGCCGATAAATGACCCAATGTCAATGGGTCAAATATGTATATAGGCCCCAAATTATGCAGCAGGGAAACGGAGTTATAAATTACCAATGCGAAATGTTTTTTAAAAATATTGGCCTTACCGTCGCGAAAAACTTCTTTTTCAAATATGAAATAGTTTTCATATTGCCTGACAGGCTGGACGCCGACAATTCTCAGTGGAAAAAATGGGACAATCCAATTCATAAAAGCAACAGTGTTCTTATGCCTAGTGACGCTAGCGGGCATCTCGCTTCGCGATCCTTTAATATCACTGATATAGCGTGGTTGGATATGGGCAGTACTTCGCCACGTGTTGTAATGCCCATAATAGCGGTATCTGCGTTTTACAAAATCGCCGATGGCGACGGGTGGCATAGAACAGACCGAGCATTCAGAATTGGAAAGCGCGGTAGGGGTGCGGATTGCCTTGCTATCGAAGAAACTGTCAACCGCCTCGAGCCGCCAGATTTGACCACTGCGCCATACGGCCTCACTTTGGCAACCTAACCCCAAAGCCACCGCCATCACCGCGCTAATCATGTCTCACGCCCTTGGTGCGTTTGCTACATAATGCCGCGATCGACCGTATCCTTTGTTGCTTTAAGCCAAAGCCCGCCAGCAATCCGCCGCAGCCATTTGCGGCAACGCGGCGCAAGCCCGCATTCATATGATCGCTGGCAGGGTGGCAATATAGTCACTATATCGTTAGCCATGCTTCAACAGGGTTCATGCATCTCATGCCGCTAATCGCAGCAATGTTGCTTTTACAAGGTTTGACCCTGATCATGTTCGCGGCGCTATTGAAATCTTCCATTCTTGTCGCTCTTGGCGTCGCTGCGGTAACGCCCGCTGATGCGGCCCGCACGCTTAATGTATCCAGCCGCGCGGGATTGATCGATGCGATCGCGCGTGCGCAAAATGGTGACCGGATTATTCTTGCGCCTGGCAATTACGGTGCCATCGATATTCGCGGAAAATCATGGTCAACCGACGTTATGCTGATGGCCGCGTCGACCGCCAACCCTGCACGGATTGACGCACTCACGGTCAACGCCGTCTCGCATCTGTCGATCAAGTCGCTCCATATTGGTCGCCCGCTTAACCCCGGCGAGCCCAATTACGGGATTTTCGGCAATTTCCGTAGCGTGTCTTCAGTAACACTTGATGATGTCTTTGTGCATGGGTCAATGGACAATAATCCCGTCAATGATGGCAACGGTCTCAATTTTGTTGATAGCCGTAATGTGACGATCAAAGCCTGCCGTTTCGAACAACTCGGGCGCGGGCTTTCGGCATCGGGGTCAACCGATATCGTCTTCAACAACAATGTGTTTCGCGCAATGCGCACCGATGGGATGAACTTTGCCAATGTCCAGCGGGTCACGATCGATGGCAATAAATTCAGTGATTTCTTCGTTGGTGTGGGCGATCATCCCGACGCCATTCAATTCTGGACGGCGGGTACGAAGCAAGCCTCATCGAATATCATCATCCGCAATAACCAGATATTTCAGGGGCGCGGTGCTGGCACACAGGGCATTTTCTTGACGGATCAAATCGGCACTTTGCCCTATCAGAATGTCCGGATCGAGAATAATCTGCTGTATGTCTATGATGGTTACAACGGCATCATGGTTGGCAACGGTCGCGGAATCGAAATCATCGGAAACAGCGTCCTTTCAGAATCGCGGGATAATCAAAAATATTGGATCAGGCTTGACCGCGTTGAAGGCGTTACGCTCCGCAACAATGTCGCAGACTCGTTCGTGAACCAGAACAACAAATCCATGACGATGGACAATAATGTCTTCCTTGATGCGCGCCCGAGCGTTGCGGGCCGTATCCGTGATTTGCAGGCACTTGCAGAGGCGACCGCTGCCGGATTGGTGATCCCCGGCGTCGGTTATCAGCCACCGGTAAGATAAGGGTTTATCCTTTAACTGTGATGGCTAGACAGGTGATCAAGTTTCGCTAAGAAACGGAAATGTCTTTGCCATCCCCCCTGTTTGATCGCCTGCGGCTTCCCGTAATTGGCTCGCCCCTTTTTATCGTTTCCGGCCCTGAGCTGGTGATTGCGCAGTGCAAGGCGGGGATTGTCGGTTCCTTCCCCGCGCTCAATGCGCGTCCGCAGACGTTGCTTGATGAATGGCTTCATCAGATCACCGAGGGATTGTCGGCGTGGAACCGCGATAATCCTGATCGGCCCGCTGCCCCCTATGCAGTCAATCAGATCGTCCATAAATCCAATGACCGGCTTGACGCGGACATTGCGACCTGCGCCAAATGGCAGGTGCCGATCACGATCACCTCGCTAGGCGCGCGCGAAGACTTGAACCAAGCGGTTCACGGCTGGGGCGGGATTGCGCTCCACGATGTGATCAATGATCGTTTTGCGCGCAAGGCGATTGAAAAAGGTGCAGACGGCCTTATCCCCGTCGCGGCCGGTGCCGGAGGTCATGCGGGCACACTCTCCCCCTTCGCCTTCATGCAGGAACTGCGCGAATGGTTTGATGGCCCGATTGCGCTTTCGGGTGCGATTGGCAGCGGTCGTTCGATCTTGGCGGCACAAGCCATGGGGGCTGATTTCGCCTACATCGGTTCACCGTGGATCGCCACAGTCGAGGCCAATGCTGATCAGGCGTATAAGGATGGTATCGCCGAAGGCCGTGCATCGGATATCGTGTATTCAAGCTTGTTCACTGGCGTCCACGGCAATTATCTGCGCGGCTCAATCGTGCGCGCGGGGCTTGATCCCGATAATCTGCCCGAAGGCGATGTCACCAAGATGAATTTTGGTTCGGGCGGCAATACCAAGGTGAAAGCCTGGAAGGATATTTGGGGTTCGGGGCAGGGGATCGGTGCCGTCACTGCGGTTGAAACCGTGGCAGACCGGGTTGATCGGTTAGAGGCCGAATACCGCGTTGCAGTTGCCGAGCTTGATGCAAAAAAGCGGGCGGGCTGGGCTTAGCTAGCTGCCTTTGCGGCCAATCACCTCAACCCGCGCATCGACCTCAGCCTTGACGCTTGGACGGACAAAGCGACTAATGTCGCCGCCATAAATTGCGATTTCCTTGACCAGCTTTGATGCGATCGGTTGTAGTGCGACATCGGCCATCAGAAATACTGTTTCGATATCAGCATTCAACTGCTGGTTCATCCCCGCCATTTGATATTCATATTCAAAATCGGCAACGGCGCGCAAACCCCGGACGATTACCGACGCACCCTGATCCTGCGCGAACTTCATCAACAGCGCATCAAATGACACAACCTCAATCGCGCCGCCAATTTCACTCACCTCACGCCGCACCGTCGCCATGCGTTCCTCAACGGTAAACATCGGCGATTTCGACGGATTGGTGGTGACGCCGATGATCAGACGGTCAACCAGCTTTGCCCCGCGTCGGATGATATCCATATGGCCAAGTGTGATCGGATCAAATGTTCCAGGGTAAACGCCGATTCTTTCCATCACCGATCCCTCTCAATTGTGTAGCGGGCAATCGCGCGGAGCAGATCCGCTTCGGCTCCAAAGCTGCCGAGGTGGGCGATGGCTTGATCAACCAGCGCACTCGCCTGTGCCTTGGCACGATCCATGCCGAGCAGCGAAAGGAACGTCGCCTTACCCTTGGCTTCGTCTTTGTGCAGCGCCTTACCCGCTGCAGCTTCGTCGCCCTCAACATCAAGGATGTCATCGGCAATCTGGAAAGCGAGGCCGATATCACGTGCATAGCCGCGTAACGATGCGCGGCCCTCAGGTGGCAGACGCCCCATGATTGCGCCAGCTTCAATACAGAAGCCGATCAGCGCGCCTGTCTTAAGCTGTTGCAGCCGGGTGATGGTTTGGAGGTCGAAGGTTGCAACATCCGCTTCGATATCCATCATCTGGCCGCCCGCCATCCCGTCTGGGCCGCTCGCGCGCGCCAGTTCAAGGACAAGCTCGATCCGGACAAATGGATCGCTGTGCGTCGCTTCCTCGGCAAGCAAATCAAACGCAAGCGCGTGGAGTGAATCTCCTGCCAGCACCGCCGTTGCCTCATCATAGGCCTTGTGGACAGTAGGTTTTCCGCGCCGCATGTCATCATCATCCATGCACGGCAAATCATCATGGATCAGTGAATAGACATGGATACACTCAATCGCCGTCGCAACGCGCAGCGCCGCCTTACGGTCAACATTGAATAGCGCGCACGATGCGGTAACGAGCAAGGGCCGCAACCGCTTACCGCCGCCAATCGCCGCGTGTCGCATCGCCTCGAAAAGCTTGCGACGCGGGTCGCCCGGCACTGGCAGCAGCAGATTGAACTGATGGTCAATATCTGCCGCAATTTGTATGAGTGCGGGCGTCAATAATGTTAAAGCATTCCCCATCTCCGTTCAAACCGCGTCAAAGGGTTGGGTGCCTTTTGCAGCACCATCGGGGCTAAGGCTGATTTTCTCAATCCGTGCCTGCGCGTCCTTCAATCGCGCCTCACACTGCGCGCGCAGTGCATCGCCCTGCGTGTAAAGTGTAATCGATTCATCAAGGCTGGCATCGCCCGATTCAAGTCGTGCAACGATGGTTTCAAGGCGCTTGAGCGCATCTTCAAATGAAAGGGTGCTAAGGTCTTCAGACATGAGGCTTATCTGACGGGCGCAGGCGCTGCGGTCAAGCGCCTGAAGCCTTCATCCGCTCCTCGGCGACCAGTTCTTTGCGACTTAATTTGCCAACGAGTGTTTTGGGCAGTGCCTCGCGAATTTCTACCGCGACGACGCGTTCATGTTTACCAAGTTGGGGATTGAGCCAGCTCAGCAGTTCATGTCCGTCAATATTTGCTCCTTCCATAAGCGTAACAAATGCCTTTGGCTTTTCGCCCGAATATGCGTCAGGAATGCCGATTACCAGCGCCTCTTTGACGGCATCATTGGCGTAAAGCCGCTTTTCAATCGTGCTTGGAAACACCTTGAAACCGCCGACGGCAATCATATCCTTTAGCCGGTCAACGATGCAGATATAACCGTCCTCATCAATCAGCCCGACATCGCCCGTGCGAACGGCGCCATCAATGAAATTCTCGCTGCCGCTTTCAGGCTTGCCCCAATATCCCTGCATCGCTTGTGGGCCGGTAAAGACGATTTCGCCGGGCTCACCGGCAGGTGCGGGCTTGGTCGGGTCTTCGCGGTCAACGAGCTTGATATACGTGCCGGGCACCGGCTGGCCTATGGTGCCACTCTTGTTCCGGCCAAGATATGGGTTTGAGGTAAGCACGCCCGAGCTTTCAGTGAGGCCGTAACCTTCGATTACCGTAGCCCCGGTTGCCGCTTCGAAGCGTGCTTTGACTTCAGCGGGCAGCGGCGCGCCGCCCGAAATGCAGAAGCGAAGCGATGAAAAATCGGTCTTGCCAATATCACTATGATCAAGCAGCGCCTGATACATTGTTGGCACACCGGGAAGTGCTGTTGCTTTGACGCGAGCGATTGTCTTAAGCACCGCGCCCGCTTCAAAGCGCGGCAGCATCGCGATCATCCCACCTGCAAGGATTGTCCGGTTCAGCACGCACGTATTGGCGAATACGTGGAAAAATGGCAGCGCGCCGACGATCCGGTCGTCGGGTTCAATTTTGGGGTCAATACTATTGACCTGCCGCGCATTTGCGGTGAGATTCTGGTGCGTCAGTATCGCGCCCTTCGGCGTGCCTGTTGTCCCGCCGGTATATTGGATCAGCGCGATGTCACGCTCCGGGTCAATATCGATGGGTGTGGACTTTGCCGGGGCTGTTTCGATCATCCCCATCAACGGGATTATCTTGGTATCGCCGCGTTCTACAATCGCAATATCGCTTCGCTTGAACAAGCGAAACAGAGTGCGCTTAACCGGCGGCAACCAGCCCGAGAGCGAACCAACAATCATCCGGTCAATCACGCACTGGCGTAGCAAGGAATACGCATTTTTATATAGCATCGGCACATCAACCGTAACAATGATCCGCGTACCGCTGTCGGCCAATTGTTCGGCGAGTTCATCGACGGTGTAGAGCGGCGACATGTTGACGATGATCGCGCCAATTTTGAGCGTGCCGTAATAAGCGATCAGATAATCGGGCACATTGGGCAGGAACAGCCCAACCCGATCTCCCTTGCCAATCCCCATTGTTTGCAGAGCGGCGGCAAAGCGATCAACCAATGTTCCAAGCCGTGCATAGCTGATCCGCGCACCCATAAAATCGGTAATTGGCGCATTTGGCGTCCGGGCGATGCTGGCAGCCAGCATATCAGGAATAGTGAGTGGCGCGAAGGTAACGTCCCACGGATTGGGATGTGCATACGCGCTGCGCCAGAGGCTTTCGGGGTCAGTCATCGCCAGAAGTGTAAAGTGCCGCGCACAAATCCTCAAGCGCCTGGGCTTCGTTGACCACCTTAATTGCGTGCATCCCGAGTATCGCGGCGGGTTTGCAGTTGATGCCGAGGTCATCGAGATAAATGCAGTCTTCAGGCAGCACCGCCAGCGCATCGCACATCATCTGATAAATGCGTGGATCAGGCTTGCGGATGCCTGCTTTCGAGCTTTCGATAATATGGTCAAAGCGTGTCATGATGGCAGCAACCGCCTCGGCCTTTTCCATTGTTCCTGCCATCCCCGCGCCTTTGCCAGCAGGCACATTGTTGGTGATGCATCCAATCCGGCGGCCTTCAGCCTTAAGCTGATCGAGCATCGCAACCATTGCCGGACGAATATCGCCCGAAAGCAGGGCAAGTATTTCGCGCCCTTGAATTTGGTGGCCGAGCGTTGCGGCTTCATCAGCAAACAGCCGATCAAAAGCCTCTGCGTCAATCACTGCGCGCTCAAACTGAGCCCAAGCGTTGCCGTCAGGGTTTGTCGCGTTGATCCGGCGGATCGTGTCGATTGGAAAACCGCGTTCGGCTTCAAAACGGTTGAACGCCTCAAATGGCGATGAGGTAATCACCCCGCCAAAATCGAAAATGACGGTTGTGAATTTACGCGGCATGATACCAATACACCCCGTCGCGCACTTCGCGTCGCGCACGGCCCGACCGTTCAAGCCGCCTTACATGCGCAATCGCCTCGCCCGTCGCCATTTCGCGGTTGCTGTCATCAATTGTCCGGTTGAACAGCATATTAAAGCAATCAACCGCGCGCAGAGGTGTGGCCATCGCAGCGGCCAAATCATCAAGGCGGCGGTTATGCTCGTCACGCAGCGCAATCAATCGCGTGTGGAGGCCGTGGAAGGGCTCGCCATGTGCGGGACAGACAAGCAGGTCAGCGGGAAGCTGGTCAAGCAGCCGGTCAATCGACGTCAGCCAGTCGTTAAGCGGATCGCCTTCGGGTTCAGTGATATGTACCGATACGTTTGAACTGATCCGGGGCAGCACCTGATCGCCCGAAATGATCACGCCCTCAGTTTCATTCCAAAGACAGGCATGTTCGGGGCTATGGCCCGAGCCGACCACCACACGCCAGCGATTGCCACCAAGATCAAGCAGATTGCCATTTTCAATCCTGCGATACCCCGCCGGTAATGGATAAACCACTTTGCGAAAAAACCCCCAGCCACGCTGCTTCGAATGCGCAAGATTGGCATCGCTCCATCCCGCCGAACGGAACAGCGCCATCGCTTCATCAGGAGTTTCTGCTGTCGGGTCAATCGTCAGCATCCGCGCAGTCAGCCATTCGCCGCGTGTCATCCAGATTTGTGCGTCATGTTTTTTACAAAGCCAGCCGGCCAGCCCGATATGGTCAGGGTGAAGATGCGTACAAATCACGCGCTGGATCGGGCGGCCCGACAAATCCCCTGCAAACAAAGCTTTCCATGCGTCGCTGCACATATCGAGCCGCATTCCGGTATCAACGACCGCCACGCCGTCACGATCATCAAGCAGCCACGTATTGATGTGGCCAAGCGATCCCGGCATCGGAATCCGCGCCCAGCTAATCCCCGGTGCAATCCGGTGCGCGACGCCAGCGCCCGGCGCGAAATCGCCCAGTGGATAGGTCAGCCCCTGATGGTTTGTCGCGGTAAAGCTCTCATCCTGCGTCAGCGACGCATCGGGGGGCAGTGCCTCGCTCAACGCTTGAAAAGTGTTTCGGCGTTATGTTCAACTGGGGCGGGCGCGACGGCGTCTTCGCCAAGAGCCGCCTGTTCAGCGGCATGGACGGCGGCGGTGCGTTCGGCGCGAAGCTCTTCGATAAGAGCAGCACGGTCGCCATCAAGACGCGTATCGGTTTGCGCTTCAAGGCCTTTAAGCTTGGCAGCTTTGGCGATAATCGCGTCAAGTTCGCGCTGGGTGCACAGGCCGAGCGTTACCGGATCCTTGGGAACGATATCGACAATGTTCCAATGTGTCCGTTCGCGGATCGCCTGAATGGTCGTGCGCGTTGTTCCGATCAGTTTGCCGATCTGGCCGTCCGAAACTTCGGGATGATTGCGGATGATCCACGCGATGCCATCGGGCTTGTCCTGCCGCTTTGAAACCGGCGTATAGCGGGGGCCTTTGGAACGGCGGGCTTGCTCAGGCTCACGGTCCATCTTGAGGACATAGTTGGGATCATTCTGACCCTTTTCGATTTCGGCCTGCGTAATTTCGCTCGCGCGGATTGGATCGCGCCCGGTCAGCTTCGTCGCCGCTGTATCATCGGCAATCGCTTGAACCTCAAGGATGTGAAGCCCGCAGAATTTGGCAATCTGCTCAAATGAAAGGGCAGTATTATCGACCATCCACGATGCGGTCGCATGGGGCATAAGCGGCTGGGCCACGGCGGAAAACCTTTCAGATAAAATAAGGGCCACCCCTTGCGGAGCGGCCTTGGTATGAGATTTGCTTAGTCCTATGTAGGGATAAGGGCAAGCCTTTAGACGGCCAGTACAATCTTCCCCACATGATCGCCCGCTTCCATCCGCGCATGGGCAGCGGCAGCCTCGGCGAGCGGGAAGGTCATGTCGATCACGGGCTTGAGCGCGCCTGCGATCACATGTGGCCACACGATACGCTGCAATTCTTCGGCCACCAGCGTTTTGAATTCGGTCGAGCGTGGGCGCAGCGTTGATCCGGTGAGCGTCAGCCGCTTCATCATCACGGCGGCGACGTTAATCTCGGCCTTGATCCCGCGCTGTACCGCGATGGTGACATGGCGGCCGCCCTCGGCAAGGCAGGCGATATTGCGCGGGACATAATCGCCGCCGACCATGTCAAGTACGGCGTTGACGCCCTTGCCGCCGGTGATGCGTGCGATTTCATCAACAAAATCGCTCGCCGAATAATCAATCGCATGGGTGGCACCGAGTTCAAGCGCACGCGCGCATTTATCGGCTGAGCCGCAGGTGACGATGATACTCACCCCGAATAATTTGCACAGTGCTATCGCCATTGTGCCGATGCCGCTCGTGCCGCCGTGAACAAGCACTGTTTCGCCGGGTGCTGCATAAACCCGCTCAAACAGGTTTGTCCAAACCGTAAAGAGCGTTTCAGGGATTGCCGCCGCTTCGATCATGCTGAGCGAGGGTGGAACAGGTAGGCACTGTCCAAACGGAGCCACCGCATATTCGGCATAGCCACCGCCCGCAACGAGGGCGCAGAGGCTGCTGCCGAGCGCGATAGCGTCCACCCCTTCTCCAAGGGTGACAATTTCGCCCGCAATCTCAAGCCCCGGCACGGTCGAAGCACCCGCAGGGGGGGCATACATCCCGCGACGCTGGAGGACGTCAGGGCGGTTGACGCCTGCCGCTCTGACCTTGATCAACACCTCACCAGCGGCAGGCGTTGGCACAGGTCGTTCGACAGGCTGAAGCACTTCTGGCCCGCCCGGAGCCACAGGATCGATCGCGATCATCATTTTTGGAATAGCCACCACCTATCCCTTATTGACTTCGGGGCTCTGCCGGTCAACATTTCTGATCATGGATATGGACGAATTATTCGCGCGCAAGCCTGCCGATCCGCTGATCCTGATGACGCGGCAAGACCTTGATCCATTGTCGGTTGAAGAATTACAGGAAAGGCTTGATGTTCTGGCGGGTGAAACCGCGCGGGTTAAGCAAAAGCTTTCGGGTGCCGTTAACCACCGGGCAAGTGCGGATGCTCTATTCAAGCGTTAATTGAGTGATTTGCCCTTGATCAAACGGGTCGGGCACCCAATGTTGGGTTTACCAAGGAGTGACGAAATGCCGTCTTTTGCCCGTGAACTCGAAACGACCCTACACAATGCCCTTGGCGCGGCTGCGTCGCGCCGTCATGAATATGCAACTCTTGAGCATTTGCTGCTCGCGCTGATTGATGATGAGCATGGCTCAAAGGTTATGGCTGCGTGCGGCGTCGATTCAAATGAACTGCGTGAAACGGTTAAACATTATCTCGATACCGAGCTTGAGGCATTGAAGCAGGACGGTCAGACGGATCCGACGCCGACAAGCGGTTTCCAGCGCGTCGTGCAGCGCGCGATCCTCCATGTGCAAAGTTCGGGGCGTGATGAGGTCACCGGCGCAAATGTGCTTGTTGCGCTGTTTTCAGAGCGTGAAAGCTACGCCGTCTATTTCCTCCAGCAACAGGATATGAGCCGCCTTGATGCGGTGAGCTACATTAGCCACGGTGTGGGTAAGGGCGTCGAAACGCCTGAACCGCGAGAAATCAAAGGCGCTGAAGAAAAAGAAGAGAAACGGCCTGAGCAGGGCAAGGGCAAGCCGGAGTCTGCGCTCAAGCAATTCTGCGTCGATCTCAATGAAAAGGCCAAAAAGGGTAAGGTCGATCCGCTGATCGGGCGTGGGCCGGAAGTTGACCGGACGGTGCAGATACTCTGCCGTCGATCAAAGAATAACCCGCTTTATGTCGGCGAACCTGGCGTCGGCAAAACCGCGATTGCCGAAGGGTTGGCGCGCAAGATTATCGAGGGCGATGTGCCCGAAGTGTTGCTGCCCGCCGTCATCTATTCGCTTGATATGGGGGCGCTGCTTGCGGGTACGCGCTATCGTGGCGATTTTGAGGAGCGGCTCAAGCAAGTGGTGAGTGAGCTTGAAAAGCTTCCCCATGCGATCCTCTTCATCGATGAAATCCACACTGTCATCGGGGCAGGGGCGACCAGCGGCGGGGCAATGGATGCGTCAAACCTGCTCAAGCCTGCGCTGAGCGGTGGCACGATCCGCTGCATCGGTTCGACAACCTATAAGGAATTCCGAAACCACTTCGAAAAAGACCGTGCGCTGCTCCGCCGCTTCCAGAAAATTGATGTGAATGAACCATCCGTTGAGGATACGATCAAAATTCTCGCGGGGCTGCGTAGCGCGTTCGAGGATCATCACAAGGTTAAATATACCTCGGATGCAATCAAATCGGCGGTTGAACTGTCGGCGCGTTACATCAACGATCGCAAATTGCCCGATAAGGCGATTGACGTGATTGATGAGGTTGGCGCGATGCAAATGCTCGTAGCCCCCGCCAAGCGCAAAAAGATCATCACCCCCAAAGAAATCGAAGCCGTAATCGCGACGATGGCGCGCATCCCGCCCAAATCGGTTTCAACCGATGACAAGGCGTCGCTTGCCAGCCTCGAAACCGATCTCAAGCGCGTGGTGTTCGGGCAAGATCAGGCGCTTGAAAAGCTGGCATCGGCGATCAAGCTTAGCCGTGCGGGCTTACGCGACCCCGAAAAGCCGATTGGCAGCTATCTCTTCACCGGGCCAACCGGCGTGGGTAAAACCGAGGTTGCGCGTCAGCTTGCGAGCATCATGGGCATCCCGCTTCAGCGCTTCGATATGAGCGAATATATGGAGCGCCACTCGGTCAGCCGTCTGATCGGTGCGCCTCCGGGCTATGTCGGTTATGATCAGGGCGGATTGCTCACTGACGCGGTGGATCAGCAGCCGCACAGTGTGTTGCTGCTTGATGAAATCGAAAAAGCGCACCCCGATCTGTTCAACATTTTGCTACAGGTGATGGATAATGGCCGCCTCACCGATCATCACGGCAAAACGGTTGATTTCCGCAACATCATCCTGATCATGACAACCAATGCCGGTGCGTCAGACATGGCGCGCGAAACGATTGGCTTTGGCAATCTCACCCGCGAAGGCGAGGACGGCGAAGCGGTCAAGAAGATGTTCACGCCTGAATTCCGCAACCGTCTCGATGCAGTGGTTCCGTTCGGCTATCTGCCGCCCGAAGTCGTCGCGCGCGTGGTGGACAAGTTCATCCTCGAACTCGAACTCCAACTCGCTGACCGTGATGTCCACATCAAGCTCGATGATGATGCCAAGGCATGGTTGACGACGCGCGGTTATGACAAGCTTTACGGCGCGCGGCCAATGTCTCGCCTGATCCAGGAAAAGATCAAGCAGCCTCTCGCCGAAGAACTGCTCTTCGGCAAACTCGTCCACGGCGGCGAAGTCAGCGTCCACTTGAAAGACGGCGCAATGGCGTTCGAAATTGTCGCGGCCGCCCCGAAGAAGGGCCGCAAGGGCGGGAAGGCGAAGGTGAAGACGGGGGTGTGAGTGTGTGATCGAGATGAGTAACGTCGATAAGCTCGTGGCGATATTGGAGAAAAGCAGGCATAGCTTTTTTCATTTTACTGATACGAGAAATTTGCCGTCCATTCGCAAACAGGGTTTGCTTTCCATGAGGGCTATCCGACAAAATTGCGAAATTCCGGTTGCACCGGGTGGAAATGCTTGGAGCCAAGATGCTGACATTAGCAGTGGAATGGACAAATATGTCCACCTCTGTTTTTTTAGCGAGCATCCGATGGAATGGCTTGCTCGGCAGGATGGACGTATTGCTCAATCCATTTTTCTGCGAATTTCTCCGTCGGTTTTGCATGTCCCAGGAGTGCTGATTACGGACGGAGTAGCTAACAAGACCACTGCAATTCCAAAATCGGCTGAGGAGATGATTACCGAGCTTGATTTGAAGGTGATTTACACTCGAACTGACTGGAAGGATGCGGCCATCCAAGAACGTTTGAAGGCAGCAAAGTTGTGTGAAATATTGATTCCAGTGTCAGTACCCCTGTCCTTGATAACAAATATTCCAAATGGCTGAGCGCCCCATCTTCGTTCCTAACGAATCCGGCCAACGCTTGGTTTTGGAGGTGCCTGTTTCTTTCAAATGGCACGCAGGTATGGCACCGTCTCAAAAGCGGAAGAATGTGTCAGCTTTACACGAAGCTGCGATATCACGAGGTCTGAACCAACTGTTAGAAATTTCCAGTAAATCGGACAGAGAAATTGGGCGCCGGCTTAGCGCATTTCATCAGAAAGTCAGGACTAAGGCTGGTAAAGTTATACCGCTAGAATGCGCGTTTCAGGGTAGCAAAGTTTTTGAAAATGGTGGCCCATTTACCGATCTATTTGATGCAGAACCGCGAGATGCGAAACGGGATAGCCGCCTCAAAGACTCGGGTAACCTTGTCCGTTTCGAATTTGACGGAGATGTTTTTCCTCTCAATCCTAAAAGTGTTTTCTATGACTGGCTTTATGCGAATGCGATCTTTCCAGAGCGAGATTGGCTCCGTAGATTAGGCAAATTGGATGGTTTCACAGATATAGAATTCAACCCGGAAAGATCAGTAAACTGCCAAGCTCGGTCATGCGCCTTTTTTGTGGCGTTAGAAAAGCGAGATGTTTTAGATGACGCGATGAGTTCATTTAGTAAATTTGCTGATTTTCAGTCTGCTACACTTTGATCATCCCCTCAATAATGATACCGATATCGGGCAATCTCAAGGCGTTGTTCATCGCCTTTGCTGATTACGCGGCAGACCAGACGGTGTTCACCGTTCACCCAAGCGAAAGGTGTCGGGGCATAGGCTGTAATGATGATTCGTTTCGCCCTCACTGCCATTTTGATGCTCAGCGCGACCGCAGCGTTTGCCGCACCTGACGCGCCCACAGAAACGATCATCCGCCTCACCCCTGCGCAAATTGCCGCGATTGAGGACGCAAAGATGGCGCGCGAAACTGCGTCGCCTGTCTTTGTTGACGTTGAGGTACCCAAGCCGCCGCGTGAAATCCACGGCGAGATTGGCTTCGGCATTGGCACGCGCGGTTATTCGGAGGTGTTTGGCACCGTCGTCACCCCGCTTGGCGATGACGGCGTGGCCGCATTTTCATTCTCGCGTCAAACTGACGGACGCCGCCGCGCGCGCCGCTGAGGCCGTAGGCTTGCAGTAACGGGTGTTTCTGTTATAACAACTGTATGAACATGCAGCTTAAGATCACCAAGATCGGCAATTCGGCCGGGATCATCCTGCCTAAGGAATTGCTTGCGCGGCTTCGGGTTGAGTCTGGCGATACGATCTACGCCAGCGAAACGCCCGACGGTGTGCGCCTCACCGCATCCAATCCTGACTTTGCGACCAAAATGGAGCTCGCTGAAGCGATCATGCGAGACGATCGCGATATATTGCGCGTATTGGCGCAGTGACCCAAGCCATCCGCATCGAGCCGGTGTGGCTTGATGCGAGTATCGCAATTGCCATTCACGAACGTCAGCTTGCCGAACATGGCGGGGGCATTGGCGTGCGTGATGAAGGGCTGCTTGAGTCAGCGCTTGGTCGTCCCATCAACCGCTGGGCATATGGTGAAGATGATTTGTGCGCGCTGGCCGCCGCTTATGCGTTTCGTGTGGCGCGCAACCATCCTTTTATTGATGGCAATAAGCGCACGGCGTGGGTACTCGCGCGGCTGTTTCTCCGGCTTAACGGCGCTGTGCTGATTTTTGCACCTGAAGAGGCCATCCGCACCGTGCTCGCTCTCGCAGCGGGCGAATTGTCAGAGGCCGAACTCGCTGACTGGTTTCGGGGCCATCTCAGCCCAGATAGCGTTTGAACCACGCAAGCGCATCCGCCCAGCCTTGTTTGGCGGCTTCGGCGTTATAACTTGGCCGGTAATCGGCGAGGAAACCGTGGTCAGCGCCGGCAAAGAGCTTAATCTGTGATCGTTTGTTCGCGCCCTTGAGCGCTGCGTTCATCGTATCGACATCGGCAATGGTGATGCCCTTGTCGAGTGCGCCGTAGAGGCCGAGTACGGGCACGATCAGGCTGTTCACCTTGTCAATCGGGTTCTTTGGTTGAAGCTCGGTTGGCTTGCCGATGACGCGGCCATACCAGGCGACGCCCGCCTTCACCTTGGGATTGTGCGCGGCATAAA
>JBBTEI010000026.1:0-26704 GCA_038042405.1 Pseudomonadota bacterium | reverse complement strand
TCACCTGCAAGCCATTCGGTTGATACCAGCGCGTCCATATACGTCTCCTGTTCGTCTTCACTATGCCTTTAACCAGCGATAAAAGATTCGTCGAGCGGCGAAACCATCACCGCGCCCGAATAAAGTTCCGCACGTCACGCGTCAGCTTGGCCCGGTCTTCATCACGGACATACATCATGTGCCCTGCATCGTAATAATGAAACTGGATTCGATCCTGCGGTATCCCGCTGCGTGACAGTGCATATTCAGCGCCGTAGAAGGGTGTCGCGAAATCATAATAGCCCTGCGCCACGAATATCCGCAGCCCGCTATTTTCGCGCAGCGCCTTGCCGAGATAGGGCGCGACGTTGAAATAGAATTTGCCGTCGCCCTCCATGCTCCAATCCCAATCACGCACCCCGCCAATCGTCACATATTGCCGCTCGGTTTTGAAATTGAGCGTTGTGCGGGCGTAGGCATTGAACGCAGCGGTATAGCCTGCATCAATCCCGTAAAAGCTTGGATCATTATCAGGCTCTTCGCCCGCCGCATCGAGATCAATCCCGAGATAGCGGCTATCAAGCCGCCCCACGCTGCGCCCGCGATCACGGAGCAATTCCTTATAGAAGCGCCCCGGCAAGACGCGTAGATCCGCGCGGTCAAGATAGGTTTCCGACAGCCCTGAAAAACGCGCGAGTTTGGCGCGAACGGCGGTGCGCTCGGCTTCTGGAAGCGCCTGCCCCTTGGTCAGCGCCGCCAGATATTCGCCACCCGCAAAGGCGCGCGCTTCTGCCACAAAAGCGGCAAGGTCGGTCGGACGATTGGCCACCTTGTTATGATACCAGGCGGTGGCCGCCATTGTTGGCATATTCACCACATAGGCCATTTCATTGCCCGGCACTTCGGCTTGCGCGCCAAAATCGAGGATGGTCGAAATCAGGATTATGCCGTTGAGCGCGACATCATTGTAACTGCCCTCAAGCTCTTTGGCGACGGCTGCTGAACGCGTTGTGCCATAGCTTTCCCCGCCTAAAAATTTGGGGGCATTCCAGCGGTTATTCTCGCTGAGCCAGCCGCGAATAAACTGCGCGATCGATTTTGCATCCTTGGTGACCCCCCAAAATTCCTTGGCCTCGGTCTTGCCAAGCGCGCGGCTGAACCCGGTGCCGACGGGATCAATGAACACGATATCGGTCACGTCGAGCAAGCTCTCGGGGTTATCGACAATCGGATAAGGCGGCGCACCATCGTCACGCGCGTCAGAGGGAATCGCGACGCGCTTTGGCCCAAACGCCCCCATGTGCAGCCAGAGCGAGGCCGAGCCTGGCCCACCGTTGAACAGGAATGTCACCGGGCGGCGCGGATCATTGCCGTCTTTGGTGTACGCCGTGGAATAGATGCTTGCGCGCGGGGTGCCGTCATCGCCCTTCAGATAGGTTTCGCTCGCGGTCGCGGTATAGGCTACACTGGTTCCACCAAATTGCCCCGTATGCCGCGTAACAGAAATAATCGGTGCGGGTAGATCAGAGGCTTTATCGGCCATCGCTGGTTCGGCGGGTTTATCGGCTGCAAGCGCTGGCGCACTCAGGCAAAACACTGCGAACCCTATAAATATCGGTTTCATCCACATTTGCATATCACCTCATATTTCCGCCATTCCTGCGCAGGCGGGCGTGACAGATTAAATCCCTGATCCAAACTGTGCAGAAATCCCCCCGCTCGCGCAAGGCTTTGAACCCGTTAAGCCCCATCTCGCCTGCCCGGTAAAAATCGGGATGCGTGTGGCCATATCGGATCACCTATTATAAAGCGGCTAGCATGACATTACAGCATCTTGGCCAGACCTCCGCCCTTCCTGCCAGCCCTGACGCGGCGGTGCTTGATTATCCGCCCAACCCTCGCCCCGGCTCGCGCTATCTGGTGCGTTTTTCCGCGCCTGAATTTACCTCGCTCTGCCCGGTCACGGCCCAGCCCGATTTTGCGCATCTGGTGATTGATTATGTGCCGGATGAAAGCATTGTTGAGTCGAAATCGCTGAAGCTGTTCCTTGGCAGTTTCCGCAACCATGCGGGCTTTCACGAGGATTGCACTGTCGGCATTGGCCAGCGGCTGTTCGCTGAAATGAAGCCAATCTGGCTGCGCATCGGCGCCTATTGGTATCCGCGCGGCGGGATTCCGATTGATGTGTTCTGGCAGTCGGGCGCGTCGCCTGAAGGCGTATGGATTCCCGAACAGGGCGTCGCAGGCTACCGGGGCCGGGGGTAAGTTTACACCGTTGGCATAAACACTGACCAGCCGGTTGCCTCAGCCAGCCGTTCAAGCGCGCGCGTGCCAAGCTTGCTATTGCCGCGCGCATTAAGGCCCGGCGACCAGACGGCAATGCTCGCCTTGCCCGGCACAATCGCAAGGATGCCGCCGCCAACGCCTGATTTGCCGGGAATGCCAACGCGGAAGGCGAACTCTCCCGAACCATCATAATGGCCGCAGAGCAGCATCAGTGCGTTGATTCGTCGGGCAAACAGCGGAGAAATCACCGCGTGCCCTCCGTCGGGATGTCGGCCATCAAGCATAAGATAGCGACCCGCCTTGGCAAGCTGACGGCATGACAGCGAAAGCGCGCATTGGTGAAAATAAAGCTTGAGTGCGTCTTCAACACGTCCGCTCATATTGCCGAAGCTTTTCATATAATTGCCAAGCGCAATGTTGCGAAAGCCGGTGGCGGCTTCGGAATTTGCGACGTCATTATCGATGTTGATGCTGTCATCGGATGCCAGTTTGCGCACAAAGCGGAGCACATCGCCAATCGATTCGCGGGGATCGGATTTGCCCATTACGACATCGCTGACGATGATCGCACCCGCATTGATGAACGGATTGCGCGGGATACCGCTTTCATTTTCAAGCTGGATGATCGAATTAAATGCCGATCCTGAAGGCTCCCGTCCAACCCGCGTCCACAGCGCATCGCCGTATTTTTGCAGCGCCATCGTCAATGTAAAAACTTTTGACACGCTCTGGATTGAAAAGCCGACATCGGCGTCGCCCGCAACATATTCGCGGCCATCGGGAAGAATGACCGCAATGCCGAAATGATCCGAAGAGACATTGGCAAGGCTCGGGATATAATCCGCAACCTTGCCCCGCACATGCGTCTGCGATGCTTCGCCGGCGATGGTCGCAACGATCGCCTCAAGGTCAAGCCGAGATGACGGCATCACCACATGCGCTGCAGTTCGCGCTGCTTGTCGATAAACTGATGCTTGAGCGCGCCGCCGACATGGAGGACAAACAACGCCAGCAATATTTTGCCCATAATCTCGTGAACTTCGCCAAGCACGCTATGCCACTGCTCCTTGAGAGCGGGCTCAAGCGCCATGATCCAACTGATGCGTGGCCATTCAAACAGGCCAAACCAGTACATTTTGATTTCGGGTGCCGCTTTCCAGGCCGAATCGTGCATCCATCCCGAAAGCGGCAATGCGATCATCAGGAAATAGAGCAAAAAATGCACAATATGGCTTGCGCGCTTTTCCCACGCCTTGAAATCGGCGGGCAGCGCTGGCGGCTGGTGGGTCAAGCGCCAAAGCACCCTAATCACGACAAGCCCCAAAACGGAGATCCCGGTCGACTTATGTGCATTGATCATGAAGCGGACATAATCCTCACCAATTGCCTCGGAAAACTCAGCGAGCGCAAAATTGACGATCATCAGCGCCGCGATCAGCCAATGGAGAATAATCGCAGGGCGGGTGTATCGTTCGGGTAGAACCATCCGAATATCCTTCAGCAAAGATCAAGGTAACAAAGGATAACGCTGGCAAACGCATTCGCCTATCCCTAAATCGCCTGCAACTCATTGGAACTCCCCTTGCTCGCCAATCTTGATCAGACTCTGCAAATTGAATCGCCCCGGCTCACCCCGCGCAGGGCACCGATTGCCAGCAGCCTCATCAGCGGTGGGGCGATACTGCTCTTCATTGCGCTGGTGGCGCAGGTTTTTATTCGCGATGGCCTCGCTGGCTGGGCGGTTGGCCTTGTCTATATTGCCTATGATACAGCACTGCTCGGTTTTACGGCATTTCACATGCGGGCGATTCTAAAATCGCCGCCACCGCCCTCAACAGACGTCCGGCCAAGCCTTGGCGTTATCATTGCCGCGCATAATGAGGCAAACGCGCTACCGATCACCATTGATGCGCTGATGCGCCAGATTGACCGGCCCGATCTGATTGTGATCGCCGATGATGGATCGTCGGACGATACGGCCGCGCTCCTCGCCGGACGCTACGGCCTTACCCCCCATAAAACCCGGCTCAAGGATGGCGATCCTGATATGTTGTGGCTGGCGATGCCGCATGGCGGCAAGGCGCGCGCGCTCAATAACGCGATCACCCGTGTGGATACCGAAATCGTCCTCACGGTCGACGCGGATACCCTGATCGAGGAACATGCGATCGGCGCGATGCGGACGCGCTTTGCCGCCGAGCCTTTGCTCGTCGCTGCAACGGGCGTTTTAATGCCGGTCTGTGGCAAAGGCGCACAGGCACGCTTTTTTGAGTGGTTTCAGCGTTACGAATATATCCGCAACTTCATTTCGCGCTTTGCCTGGATGCAGCTTAACAGCTTGCTTTTGATTTCAGGGGCGTTTGCAGCGTTCAGGCGAGAGGCACTGGTACGTGTCGGCGGCTTTGATCCGGCCTGTCTGGTTGAGGATTATGAATTGATCCACCGCCTCCACCGCCATTCGGTCGATCATAGGCTTGGTTGGACGATCCGCGTGATCGGCGAGGCCCAAGCACGCACCGATGCGCCCGAAACGCTGCCCGCATTCCTGCGCCAGCGTCGCCGATGGTTCGCTGGCTTCCTCCAGACCCAACGCTGGAACCGCGACATAACCGGGAATCCCCGCTTTGGTGCGCTTGGCACAGCGATGATGCCGATCAAGGCGCTCGATACACTCCAGCCGATTTACGGTTTGACTGCCTTTGCAATTCTGATCGTCTTTGTCGCGATTGGCAGGTTTAGCGTCGCGCTGCCGATCCTGATTGTGATGCTCGTCAAAATTGCGATTGATATGACATTTCACCTCTGGTCACTCCACATCTATCGACGGTGGACGGGCGCGCACCAGAGCATTAGCTGGCCCAAAGCGGTCTTGGCCGCCATGCTGGAACCATTCAGCTTCCAGTTGATGCGCCACGGCGGCGCTGCGTGGGGCTGGTGGACATTCCTCACCGGCAAGCAAAGCTGGGGCCGCCAGAATCGCGGCGGGATTACCGCACAGGGTTAGCGGCACCCGCGTTAACCAAGTTTACACGCCGCAATGGCTAAAACCGGTTATGCATTTCCGGTTTACTGCGCGCCATCCTGACACAGTGAGCGACACGTCCAGACCTCGTGCGCGCGATGTTGCGCCCGTCATAATATTGGCCTTGTTGCTCATGCTGCCCGCGTGGGTCGCGTCGCCGCTTGTGCGCGATTCCTTCTGGATTGATTTTGTCTGGGCGGATCAATTTTCAGCGCAATTGCGCGAGGGCACGCTTTATCCGCGCTGGCTGGCTGAATCGCACAATGGCCTTGGCGCGCCGGTTTTCTATTTTTATCCACCACTCGCTTTCTATCTTGCCGCTATCCTCTCGCTGATGGGGCTTTCGACCTATTGGTCAGTGCTCGCGGCATTCGGGGTCGCAATGGCGGGATCGGGCATAGCGATGCTCCATTGGCTGAAGGGCTGGACGAGCCGCCCCCTCGCCGGTGCGCTACTCTATGTTGCAGCACCTTATCATATCGTCGATTTCTACGCGCGCGGCGCGCTTGCCGAATTTTGCGCCTATGCACTGCTGCCGCTTGTCGCAATCGGGATCCGGCGCGCCGCACGATCTGGGCGCTTTGCAATGCTCGCGATTAGCTATGCCGCGCTGATCATTACACACCTGCCAGCAGCACTTCTTACGAGCCTGTTCTTCATTGCCCCCTATTGCCTGTATCTGGCATCGAAAAACCGGCAAGCACTCCACCCGATGCTGCTTGGCGGACTATTTGGTATCGGGCTTGCGTCAATCTACCTGCTGCCGATGGTTGCGCTCCAGCCTCATGTTGCGCTTGAGACGATGGTGATGCGCCCCGATCTGCAAGCCCCGAACTGGAGTTTGCTCACACCCTGGTCATGGCCCGCGCGTGAAGGGATCATACTTATGGCCGCGTTGGCCGCGACGGTCGTTTTTGCAGCCGCCATTTTGCTGATTGCGCGACGCGATGTGTGGCTCTTCGCCGTCTGCGCCTATGCGGTGATCCTCCTCGGGCTTATTCCGGGGCTGTGGAGCCTGCCGCTTCTCGCCAAAGTCCAGTTTCCCTGGCGGATGTTGATGCTCGCCGAATTTGCGCTGGTCACGGCGTTTGCGCGCGCGAAGGTCGGGCCGGTAACCGCTGCCCTGGCAATCGCACCGATGCTCGCGCTATCGGCGATGATGATACCAACCGCGCCAACCGCCAAACCCGACGCGTTTGATGAATATAAAGCATTTCATGCTGATGTGATCGAATATCTGCCTAAGGGCGCGCCATTTTCTGACGCGGGCTATTCGCAGTGGGCGCTTGACCTTGCGCGTCAGCATCCGCGCGATGCCCGCATCGGAAAAGACGTCATTGCGGCTGATTTTTATTTCCCCTCGTGGCAGGTCAACTGTGAAGGCCAAACCGTCGCCACCTGGCCCGATCCAGCCACCAAACTGCTGCGTTGGACGGGCAAAAACTGTGCCACGCGCATCGGCTGGACGGCGATTGAATGGTGGGGCGCGTTGATCTCGGCGCTGTCAGTGGTGCTGTTGTTCGGGGTGAAACGTCGTCGCGATACAGCCCCCAAACGAACAGGTTTGCGCTTGCCAATGCAAGTTGATATAGCATCATCGCACGCCCCGACTGCGCTTTCGCAATGAAAGTCGCCGCCGGGGCTTGATGTTTTTCGTCCACCTTTGCCTTGGAAAGGCCTAGCCAATGACCCGCCGCCGCCAGATCTACGAAGGCAAGGCCAAGATCCTGTATGAAGGCCCAGAGCCAGGCACAATTATCCAATATTTCAAGGATGATGCGACAGCGTTTAACGCGCAGAAAAAGGGCACGATCAACGGCAAGGGTGTGATCAACAACCGTATTTCGGAGCATATGTTCACGTTGCTCGGCAATATCGGGATCCCGCATCATTTCCTCAAACGCCTCAACATGCGTGAACAACTTGTCCGTCAGGTCGAGATTATTCCGATTGAAGTGGTCGTTCGCAATGTCGTTGCGGGTTCGCTCGCCAAGCGGCTTGGGCTAGAAGAAGGCACACCGCTGCCGCGCACGATCATCGAATATTATTACAAGGATGATGCGCTCGGCGATCCGATGATCACCGAGGAGCATATCGCCTGCTTTGGTTGGGCGAGCCAGGAAGAGCTTCACGACATTGCCGATATGGCGATTCGGGTGAATGATTTCATGTGCGGGCTGTTCGCCGGGATCGGAATCCGGTTGGTTGATTTCAAGCTTGAGTTTGGGCGCATCTGGGAAAATGAATATGCCCGGGTGATCTTGGCCGATGAAATCAGCCCCGACGGCTGCCGCCTGTGGGATATGGCAACCGATGAAAAGCTCGATAAAGACCGGTTTCGCCGCGATCTTGGTGGAGAGGTTGAGGCCTATCAGGAAGTCGCGCGCAGACTCGGCTTGCTCCCCGAAGGGGCCGATAGCGCTGTCCTCGATCTTGAAACGCACCGCAAAAAACGCGGGAAATAAAGTTTAGTCGACTGTGCGCTTCTGAACCACCGCCAGTTTGAGCGCGGGATACCAAACCCGCGCCGACTCGCCCGGGTTACTTTCAGCGGCCACAACCGCAAGTTGACGATTGACCTTACCCCGGTGGTGCATCCGCGCGGTGTTTTCCTGCCCGATGTAGCAGCCCTTGGTAAAACTCACGCCGTTTTGCGCGCGTGCATTGCATTCAAGCCAGAGCGTCTTGTCACTACCAAGTTCAGCCAGACCTTCAACAATACCGAGCGAGAGGCGGTGCGCTCGGTACAGTTCTGCTGCGCCTTCATCCCCGCTTGCAGGGGCGAGCCAGCGCCCCCCAAGCGCTGAGTTGCGCGGATCGGCAATGCCTGCCTCGCTGCCTGCTGCCCAATGGACACAAAGAATCTCTTCGCGGGCAATTTTGATCGGACGGCGCAGCCGATAAAGTGTCAACCGCTTGGCAAGATCAGCCGCCGCATCACGCTCACAATCAATGAGGAGATCATCGCCATCAGCCCAGACCAGAAAATCAAACAGCGCTTTGCCCTGCGGGGTTAACAAGCCCGCCCATATCGGCAAATCGCCAAGCACATCATTGGTAATCAGCCCTTGCAGGAACCCGCGCACATCCTCCCCCGACAGGCGGATAAGCGCGCGATCAATTAAGGTGGTTGCAGACATAGATGACAGGTAGGGATGATTGGATTAACTGCCAAGCCCATCCTGACATCTCCAACGGAGCCTTCATGACCCAACGCCTCACCATCCGCCGCCCCGATGATTGGCATGTCCACTTGCGCGACGGTGATATGCTGCGCGCAGTCGCCCATTATACCGCGCGGCAATTCGCGCGCGCGATTGTAATGCCAAACCTTTCGCCGCCGGTTACAACAGTCGCCGCTGCCGAGGCCTATCGCAGCCGCATCATCGCTGCGCTGCCATCAGGGGCTGATTTCGAGCCGCTAATGATATGCTATCTAACTGACGGCGCAGACAAATCCGAAATCGCGCGCGGTTTTGCCCAAGGGGTATTTGCGGCCTGCAAGCTCTATCCCGCGCACGCAACCACCAATTCCTCTTACGGCGTTACCGAGATCGCGCATATTTATCCGGTGCTTGAAGCCATGCAGGATATCGGCATGCCGCTTCTCGTTCACGGCGAAGTGACGGACAACAATATTGATATTTTTGATCGTGAGGCGGTTTTTATTGAACGGCATTTGCACGCTCTTGTCCGCGATCTGCCGGGGCTGAAAATCGTCTTTGAACATATTACAACGGCGGATGCAGTCGCCTTCGTTGAAAGCTCTGGCCCCAATATCGCGGCGACCATCACGCCGCATCACCTCCACATCAATCGCAACGCCATGTTTGCGGGCGGCATCCGCCCCCATGCCTATTGCCTGCCCGTCGCCAAGCGTGAGCAGCACCGCACCGCGCTGCGCAAAGCCGCAACTTCGGGATCGCCCAAATTCTTCCTTGGCACCGATAGCGCGCCGCATTTGATCAGCCAGAAAGAATCGGCGTGCGGATGCGCGGGCATCTTCAACGCGCCTTACGCGCTTGAAAGCTATGCCGTCGTTTTTGATGAAGAAGGGGCGCTTGCCCGGCTCGAAGGCTTCGCTTCTGAACATGGCCCCCGCTTTTATGGCCTGCCGCTCAACGCTGGAACAATTACGCTTGAGCGCAGCGACATCACCGCGTCACAGGAAATAGTGGCTGTCGACAAGGCGATCGTGCCATTTCACGGCGGGGAAGTGCTTGGTTGGAAGATCATGTGACCAGCCAAAACATAATGCCTGAAAACATTCGCCCCGACTGTGTCGAATTTTATGCGATTAGCCTCTAGCCGCCGTGAATTTCGCGCCGTAAACCGCTGTTATGAATTCCCCGATATTTCGCGCATTGCGCTCCGCCCTCGTCCTCTGGCTTAGCTTTGGGCTTGTCGCGCCGTCGCTGGGTGCAGAAGCAAAATTATCGCAAAACCAGGCTGCGGTTAGCAAGCCCGCAAAGTCGGTGCCGTGGCTCTATGTCGGCAGTGATATTCCACCCGACCCGGCCTGGACGTTCGGCGTACTTCCCAACGGCGTGCGCTATGCGGTGCGGCGCAACGGGGTGCCACCGGGGCAGGTTTCGATCCGCGTTGATATAGAGGCAGGCTCGATGATGGAGCGCGAAAGCGAACGGGGCTACGCCCATTTTATCGAGCATTTGAGCTTTCACGGCTCACGCTATGTGGCTGACGGCGAATCGATCAAAATCTGGCAGCGGCTTGGCGCGACCTTTGGGAGCGATACCAATGCGTCAACCACAAATACCCAGACCATTTACAAACTTGATCTGCCCAATGCGACACGTTCAGGGCTTGAGGAAAGCGTCAAAATCCTCTCCGGCATGATGTCCGCACCCGAGCTGAAGCCTGAACAGATCGAATCCGAACGGCGTACCGTTCTTGCCGAAGCGCGCGAACAGGCCGGGCCAGAAACGCGGGCAGGCGATGCCACCCGTGCACATTATTTCGCTGGTCAATTGCTTGGAACCCGCTCACCCATTGGCACAACCGAGACGCTGAACGCGGCGACTTCGGCATCGCTGCGCGCCTTTCATGATCGTTGGTATCGGCCCGAACGCGCGATTGTCGTGATCGTTGGCGATGGCAACCCTGCACTCTTTGAGCAGATGATCAGCAAATATTTTTCGGGCTGGCGCGGCAACGGGCCGTCCGTGCCCGACCCTGATTTTGGCAAACCTGATCCTAAAGCGCCGTCAAGTTTGGTGATAACAGAGCCCGGCGTGCCGCTTATCGTCAGCCTCGCGATACAGCGTCCATGGGTGCAAAAATCCGATACGATTGTGTATAATCAAGGGCGTCTGGTTGAACTGGTGGCACTGCGCCTGATCAACCGTCGTCTCGAGGAGCGCGCGCGCGCTGGTGGCAGTTTCCTCCAAGCCGGGATTGAACGTGACGATATTGCCCGCTCGGTTGACGGGACATTTGTTCAAATCGTTCCGTTGGGCGATGATTGGCAATCCGCCGTTCGCGATGTGCGGGCAGTGATTGCCGATGCGCTCGCCAACCCAAGCGCGCAGGCCGATATCGACCGCGAAGCAGGTGAATTTTTTGCAGCGCTGCAAGTCGGAGTTGAGACCCAGCGCACCGAGGCTGGCGCCAAGCAGGCCGATGATTTGATTGAAGCAGTCAACATCCGCGAAACCGTGGCTTCGGCCCAAGTCGCGCTTGATGTGTTTAGCGGAATCAAAAATAAAATTACCCCCGAAGCGATTCGCGCCACAACGCGCGCATTGTTCGCAGGGGTTGGCCCGCGCGCCGTTCTCACTGGTAGAACGCCTGTTGTGGGCGGCAACGAAGCGCTTGCGGCCGCCATCAACGCGCCTGTCACAGCCGTTGCATCAACATCAACCGCGCTGCAAGGAGGGTTCGATCAGCTTCCCTCGCTTGGCAAAGCGGGCAAAATCAAAAAGCGCGAACCGATCACTGATTTGGGGATGGAGCAGATTAAATTCGCCAATGGCGTCAACATGCTTCTTTACGCCAATCCTGCCGAGACCGGGAAAATCTATATCCAAGTCCGCTTTGGTCGTGGGCTGCAGGCGCTGCCATCAAGCGAGCCGACCGTAGCGTGGGCAGGCTCGGTCGCGCTTCTTGCCGGCGGTGTTGGCAATTTTGATCAGAACGCACTTGACCGGGTGACCAGCGGACGGCGGATCAATTCCAGTTTTGACATCGGCGAAAATGCCTTCGTACTCCGCGCGCAAACGCGGGCGGCTGATCTGACTGACCAATTGAAATTGCTTGCGAGCCAAATCACCTCGCTGCGCTGGGATGCCGCACCCGTCCAGCGTGCACGCGCGGCCTTCCTCACCAATTATGACACGCTGGGCACCAGCCCACAGTCCGTATTATCGCGCGATTTATCGACGCTTCTCCACGGTGGCGACGCGCGTTGGTCAACACCCTCGCGTGAGGCCATCACCGCATTGACGCCGCAAGCCTTCCGCAAGTTTTGGGAGCCATTTCTAAAAACCGGGCCAATCGAAATCCTCGTCTTTGGCGATATTGCGGCCGATGATGCGGTTGCCGCCGTCGGCGAAACCTTTGGCGCGCTCAAAAAACGCAGTGCGGCGTCACCGCTTGCCGGCAGCGCCGGATCGCGCGGGCCTGCTGCAACAACAACGCCGATCGTCCGTTTCCATACCGGGCCTGCGGATCAAGCGGCGGCGGTGCTTGCCTATCCGCTTGGCGGCGGCGCGGCTGGGCTTTACGAATCGCGCAAGCTTGAGTTGCTTTCGTCGATATTTAATGATCGGATGTTCAACCAGTTCCGCGAAACCGAGGGTGCAGGCTACAGCCCCAACGTCAACAGCAACTGGCCGCTGTCTCTGCAAAGCGGCGGCAGTTTCCTGATCTCATCGCAATTGCGCCCTGACCGGATTGACCTGTTTTACAAAATTGCCCGCCAGATTGCCGATGATCTCGCCACCAAGCCCGTTACCGCCGATGAACTTGTCCGCGCGGTTACGCCGCTACGCCAATTCATCGCGCGCGCCTCAAGCGGCAACACCTTCTGGATGGGCCAACTTGCCGGCCTCTCGCAGGATAAGAGCAAGGTTCCCGCACTGCGCACGCTTTCAACCGACTATGGCCGGATTACCCCGGCTGAATTGCAGGAAACCGCCAAGCGTTGGTTCGTGCAAAACAAAGCAATGATGCTGGTTGTTAAGCCTCAGGGGAAATGAGCCTATTTAAGCGCATCAACCGCTGCAATGATTGCTCCGTTTTGTGGACGCACCTTATAATCGGTCGCCACGGATTTCCAGCGGACGACCCCGGATTTGTCAATGATGAGGGCTGAGGATTTTGGTACGCCAGCGGCAAAACTGCCCGCCGCATAAGCCGGATCGCGCAGGCCGAGCGCGTCGATCATCGCCGATTTTTCATCCGAAAGCAGAGGGTAGCTGATCCCGGTCTTGCTGGCAAAAGCAGCAAGCGTTTCAGGCGCATCATAACTCAGCCCGACAATATTGTAACCGCGCGCGCCGAGTTCAGCCTGCGCCGCCTTCAATTCCTTCAACTGCGCCTGACAATAGGGGCACCATTTGGCCGAACGAAACAACACAAGGATCGTGCCCTTTTTGCCCGCCACACTGGCAAGCGTGCGGGGCTTGCCTGCGGCATCCTTCGCGGCAAATCCCGCTGGCATTTTTGCGCCAGTTGCAATTTCAGCGGCTGCCGCTGGAAAGGTCATTGCGGCAAAAGCCACAGGGGCTGCGAACAGGAAGGGCGTGATAAAGCGCATGTCAGTCTCCGGATTAGGTTGACGCACTATTCGCTTAGCAAGCTGAAATGGTTACTGCCGTGCCACAGAATCAGCCGGGATAACGTTCAAACATGGGCAGGCTATGCGCCTCCGCCATCCAGTCAATCCGCTCGGCCGTCTGAATATGCGCGCCGGCTGGAAGCGCGGAAGGATCATCAAGCGTTGCCGATTGGATATCAACAATGCCGGGAAGATATTCGGCATTGCGATAGAATAAACCCGTTCCGCACGTGGGGCAGAAACTGCGCATGGCCGATCCTGATGAATTATACGTCGTCGTATCACCCTGTGTGACGGTCAGCTCGCCCTCAGCAAAGGCCGCCCATGCGACCATCGGTGCGCCAGCACTGCGCCGACAATCGCTGCAATGGCAAAGCGCAACATGCTGAGGCGTGCCGGTCACTTCATAACGTACTGCGCCGCAATGGCATCCGCCGGTGTGAGTCATGGCCTATCTCCGAGATGATTCGAGAGATGCAATCAACCACAGAAGTTAAAACATATCAAGAACAAATGAGCGCTTAAAGGATATATTTCGACAAATCAGTATTGCGCACGATGCTGGCAAGCTGGCTATCGACATAGGCCGCGTCAATCACCACCGTTGTGCCCTGCCGATCCTCGGCCTCAAAGCTGACATCCTCAAGCAGTTTTTCAAGCACCGTTGATAGCCGCCGTGCGCCAATATTCTCGATCGCTTCATTCACTTCAGCAGCCGTTCGCGCGATGGCCTGTATTCCGTCATCAGTAAAGGTGATGACCACGCCTTCGGTGGCGAGCAGCGCCTGATACTGGTCGGCAAGGCTCGCGCGGGTATCCTTGAGGATCCGCACAAAGTCAGCTTGCGTCAGCGCCTTAAGCTCAACGCGGATCGGCAAGCGACCCTGCAGTTCAGGCAGAAGATCGCTTGGCTTGGCAACATGGAATGCGCCGCTCGCGATAAACAGGATATGATCGGTTTTCATCGGGCCATATTTCGTCGCCACCGTTGTGCCCTCGATCAGCGGCAAAAGATCACGCTGGACGCCTTCACGGCTGACACTGCCACCGCGCACATCGGAAACCGCAATCTTGTCAATCTCGTCAAGAAACACGATCCCGTTGGCTTCGGCATCGGCAAGCGCCATTCGGCTGACCTCATCCTGATCAAGCCGCTTGTCGGCCTCTTCCTCAACCAGCTTGCTCCACGCCGCGCGGACGTTAATCTTGCGGCGCTTAAGCTGGCCTTGGCCGAACGCTTTACCCATCATTTCAGACAGGTTGATCATCCCCATCCCGCCACCACCAGGCACTTCAAATTGCGTTTGCGGGGTGGCCTCAAGCTCGATCTCAATCTCGGTTTCATCAAGATGACCATCGGCAAACCGCTGGCGAAAGGCCGCGCGCGTGGCCTCTGACGCGCCTTTGCCCGTCAGCACGTCAAGCAGTCGTGCCAGCGCTGCCTCTTCGGCCTTATCTTTCACCGCAACCCGGCGGCGTTCTTTTTCGAGCCGGATCGCTTCCTCAACCAGATCGCGCGCAATCTGTTCAACATCGCGGCCAACATAGCCGACCTCGGTAAATTTGGTCGCCTCAACCTTGACGAACGGCGCATCGGCCAGCTTGGCCAGACGCCGCGAAATCTCGGTCTTGCCGCAGCCAGTGGGGCCGATCATCAGGATATTCTTCGGCGTCACTTCCTCGCGCAATTCGGGCGAAAGCTGCTGCCGCCGCCAGCGATTGCGCATCGCCACGGCAACCGCGCGTTTGGCCTCGCTTTGGCCGATAATATGTTCGTCAAGCGCCGCAACAATGGCTTTTGGGGTAAGGCTGTTATTCATTTTTATCTTTCGGATAAGGGGGCCAAGCGCGAACGATCAGGCCGCTTCAAGCACTTCGACGGTCAATTGATCATTAGTGTAAACGCAAATCTCCGCCGCAACCGCCATCGCCTTGCGCGCGAGAACCTCTGCATCACCCTCATACTCTTTGAGCGCGCGCGCCGCCGCGAGGGCGAAATTGCCGCCCGATCCAATCGCGGCAATCCCGTCAACGGGCTCAAGCACATCGCCGTTGCCTGTGAGGATCAGCGTCACATCCTTGTCGGCAACGATCATCATCGCTTCCAAATTGCGCAGATATTTGTCCGTCCGCCAATCCTTGGCCAGCTCAACCGCCGAACGCATCAACTGCCCGTTAAACTGCTCAAGCTTGCGTTCAAGTCGTTCAAACAGCGTGAATGCGTCAGCGGTTGCACCCGCAAAGCCGGCGATCACCTGACCACTGCCCAGCGGGCGGACTTTCTTCGCATTGGGTTTCATCACGGTCTGGCCCATCGAGACCTGACCGTCACCTGCAATCACCACCTTGCCGTTCTTGCGAACCGAAACAATTGTGGTGCCATGCCATTTTGGGGTTTCACTCATGAACGGGATATGGGGCGGGGAGGGCTGGTGTTTCAAGGGAGATGTTCGACACTGGCGTCAAATCGCTGTATTACCGCTACATGAAACCGATCCATATCCAGCGGCTAATCGCACTCCCCTACCTTATCCTCGGAGGTTGGTGCCTGATCGCACCGGCTATGGTTGAGCGGCTTACGGTAAGCCCATCCTATCAGCATCTCAGCCAGACCAGCGCGCTGATGATGGGCTGTTTCGGGGCGCAAGCGGTGCTTGGCGGGCTGTTCGTCTGGTTCAGCATTTTCACCCGCCGAACATTCCTGATTTATGCCATCGCCCTGCTGCCCTTTTTCTGGTTCAACTATTGGTTTGTGTTCGTCGTGCCCGTGTTCAACCAGTGGATGGCGCTCGACTTTATCTCAAACGCTGCAATGCTTGCCCTGAGCCTGTGGGGCTGGCGGATCAGCGCTCCACACCCTTGACCTTGCCCCATTGGCGCGCAGCAGTGTAGCCGAGATAACCCGTGCCGAAGAGCGCCCAGAGCGGCTCGGGAATCCCCGCGAGATAGGCATTCATGCCCGTAGCGATGCCCTTTGCCGTATCGGGCGCGACGGCGGCAATCAGCCCCATCGGGATCGCCCACAGGATGATCGTGTACATCACATAAAGGAAGGATGGCCGCGCGCGGCTCGTCCACGGATCAGCGCTGCCCGCTTCGGCTAGAATCGCGGAAAGCTGCGCCTTCAACGCCTCCATCTCTTGGCTACCCTGCAACTGGAGCAACTCCATTTTCGCCCGGTCGCGCGCTTGCGGATCAGGAATGATTTTATCGAGCAATTTGCCGATTGGGCCGATAACGGCATCAATAAGTGACATGATTTTTCGCCTTTTCTGTTCAGAAAGTCACACTTAGATCTCACCTAAAACCGAATATTATCCAATCCGGTTGGCCAGCCAGCCATAGAGAAACGCCTCATTGGCGGGCCGTTTCTCGGCAAGGCGCAGGTAACGCTCGCCCTGAAGTGCTTCGAGCGCCTTCAGAAGAATCGTTTCGCCACCGGGCCCGCGTTTGGCCATGAAGGCATCAAGCGCCGAGAGTGCAGCCGCGTCGATGATTGGCGTGCTGCCAATATCGTCATAATCAACCTCACCCCGATTGAGCGCGTTGAGCGTGCGTTTAAGGAACCCCGTGGCAGTGCCCGGCCCCATATTGACGCCGGTATCGAAAAGCTCCGCCGCAATCCGTGGCGCACGCTCGGCAACCGCATCAAAACCCGGCTTTACCCAGTAAAGCTCGTGGTAAATTGAGACCGCCTCACCACGGGGTAAGCAGCGCATCTCGCCGCGATAGCCGTGTGCACGGGCGACAGCCTCGGTTATGCCCCAGCATGTTGCGCCGCCGCGATCCGCCGGGTGATTTGAATACCCCCCTTCGCGGTCGATTACCTCGTCGATGAGGTGATCAATATGAAGATATATTGCCATTTTCGAATCTCCTTAACCGATTTGGAAAATGAAACATAGAATGAACAAATTGCTGTAGGACAGCGAATTCTGCACCGTCAGAAATTTTCTCTGCGGCTCAGCCGTCTTGCCAGACATTGATCAAATGGCGCGGCCAGCATCGCGGGGCGATGAGGATCACGTCAATCCGGATAGCATCACCCGGCTTGGCATAAAGATGCGCGACAGCATTCGCCGCCGCCGCCACCCGTCGCAAACGATAGGCATCAATTGCGGTATCGAGGTCGGCCGCAAGCCGCCGCGTCTTGACTTCCACAAACGCGGTCATGTGGCCGCGCCGTGCGATCAGATCAATTTCGCCGCTGCGCAGCTTTACCCGACGTGCGAGGATTCGCCAGCCGTGGAGGCGGAGCCACCATGCCGCGCGGCGTTCGCCCCAAGCCCCGAATCGCTCGGCAGCTTGACGGCTCATTGGCGCGGCAAGGCCATCGCCCGGTCATAAAGCGTGCGCCGGTCAAGCCCGAACCGCTTGGCGACTTCGCTGGCGGCCTTCGCGGGCGAGAGCCGTGTTAATGCCTCGGCGAGAGCCGCATCGCCGTCGGCTTCCGAAGCGGGCTGCGGTTCAAGCGGTGGGCCGACCATAATCACAATTTCGCCTTTCGGCGCGACACTCGCATAACGCGCGGCGAGCGAAGACAATGTGCCATCGACACATTCTTCGTACATTTTGCTGATCTCGCGCGCGACAGCCGCCGGGCGATTTCCCAAACCCGTTTCAAGCGCAACCAGCGTCTTGCCGAGTCGCTTACCCGATTCGTAAAGGATGAGTGTCGCGCGGATGGCGGCAATCTCGGCAATCGCTTCATCACGGGCCTTGGCCTTTTCGGGCAGGAAACCGACAAACAGGAAGCGGTCGGTTGGCAGCCCCGCCAGCGTGAGTGCTGCAATCGCGGCACATGGCCCCGGAATCGTGATGATCAACCGCCCTGCCGCGCGTGCATCGCGCACCAGCTTATAGCCGGGATCGGAAATAAGCGGCGTCCCGGCGTCACTTACCAGCACCACCGCCTCACTCGCCATCCGCGCGATGAGTGCGGGGCGAACGCCCTCGGCAACATGATCATGATAGGCAATCATCGGCCGCTTGACGCCAATATGCCGGAGCAACTTTGCAGTAACGCGGCTATCCTCGACCGCGATGACGTTCGCCTGTGCAAGAATCGCGGCAGCGCGCGGGCTCAAATCGGAAAGATTGCCGATTGGCGTTGCGACGATGTATAGGCCGGGTTCAAGTATCGCGTTCATAAGGGGTAGGGCCATGGCAGACACACAGGCATTAGAGCAAGGCGGGACTGTGTCCAGACCCGTGGTGCTGAAACGCTGGGGCACTGTGGTTCTGACAAGTGCCATCCTTGCGGCGTGCCAGGTTGTTCCCAAAGGGCCGCCAAAAACCGTTGATGCGCCGCCACCGGTTGAAGCCCCACCCACCACAACGCCGCTGCCTACCGATGTCGCACGGCACCGGGTCGCATTGCTCGTGCCGATGACGGGAAGCAGCGCTGCGATTGGCGAATCAATTGCCAATGCGGCGAACCTCGCCGTGCTCGATACGGGCGGCAAGAATATCCGGATCACAACTTATGATACCGGCACGGGTGCAGCGGCGGCGGCACAGCGCGCAATCGCCGATGGTAATCGCCTGATTATCGGGCCGCTGCTTGCCGAAGATGTCCGCGTGGCGGCTCCAATTGGCCGGGCGGCGAAGGTGCCGTTGCTCAGCTTCTCGAACGATATCTCGGTTGCGGGAAATGGCACATATCTGCTCGGCTTTGTGCCAACCCAATCGATTGACCGGGTCGTCAGCTTCGCGCGGAGCAAGGGCATGACAAGCTTTGCGGGGCTTGTACCCAATGGGACATTCGGTCAGCGTACTTCACAGGCCATGATCAAGGCAGTTGAATCAAACGGCGGGCGCATGGTCGGGCTTCAGGCATTTGATCGCAGCCCGGCATCAATCAATGCCGCCGTCACCAAATTGTCGGCCAGTTCGGCTTATGACGCACTGCTGATCGCCGATTCAGGCCGCGTAGCGCTCCAGATTGTCCCACTCGTGAGGAAGCGGGGAGGCGCGACGGCAAAAATCCTTGGAACCGACTTATGGAATGTTGAGGGGTCACTCGCACAAAACCCCGTAATGCAGGGGGCATGGTTCGCCAGCGTTTCGGACGCTTTTTATAATCAGCTCGCCGGCAAATATCGCGCCCGCTTTGCCAAGGGGCCGTACCGCCTGGCCTCGCTTGGCTATGATTCGGTCTTACTGGTGAACAAGATCGCGGCAAACTGGAAGGTCGGCACCGCTTTCCCAACCGCGCAATTGCTCGATAGCGGCGGGTTTAGCGGGATTGACGGCGCGTTCCGGTTCACGCCGTCAGGGATCGCCGAACGGATGCTTGAAGTTCAGGAGATTAAAACGGGCGGCTTCACGATTGTTTCACCGGCACCGCGCACGTTCGGAAAATAGCCTAAACCGCGACAATTTCGCCAAGGATATGGTCAAGCAAGAGCATCCCGGCAGGGGTAACGCGCAGATGATCGCCCTTGGCCTCGATCAAACCATGGCCCTCAAGGCTTGCCACCCGCTCATGTTTGACGAGGCGATCACACGCGACCCCGCTGCGCAATGCAATACGGCCAAGGTCAATCCCTTCGTGCAGCCTTAGCCCCATCAGCAAGGCCTCGCTCGCTTGCTCGTGCGGCAACAACGGCGCTTCGCTTTGCAGGCCATTTGCGTTTCGGGTGACGCCGCTCATCCAGTTTTCGGGCTTTTTGTGGCGCAGCGTTGCCAGCCCGCCGCGCCGCCCATGCGCGCCGGGGCCAATGCCGAGATAATCGTCATAGCGCCAATAGCTCAGATTATGGCGGCTTTCATCGCCTACGCGCGCATGATTGGAAACCTCATAGGCAGGCAGGCCCGCCGCCGCCGTAATCGCCGCCGTCAGTTCAAACAGCGCCGCGCCGTGATCGGGGTCGGCGGGCGTTAACCTGCCTTGGGCAACCAACGTCGCAAAGCGCGTGCCCGGCTCGATCGTCAATTGATAAAGCGAAAGATGCGTCGTGCCAAAGCCGAGTGCGCGGCGCAATTCGGCTTCCCAACCGGCTTCGGTTTGGCCGGGTCGCGCATAGATCAAGTCAAAATTCACCCGCGCAAAATGGGCCTGCGCAGTTTCAAGCGCGGCCAACCCCTCAGCAACATCGTGCGCGCGGCCCAGAAAATCGAGCGCGTCATTCTCAAGCGCCTGAAGCCCGAGCGAAACCCGGTTAATGCCTGCCCGCGCCAGATCGGCAAAGCGCGCCGCCTCAACCGATGACGGATTGGCCTCAAGCGTAATCTCGATTCCGTCGGCGAAGCCCCAATGCTGCTCAGCCGCCTTGATCAGCGCTGCCACCGTTTCGGGCGGCATGAGTGAAGGCGTACCCCCGCCAAAAAAAATCGAAGTCAGGAGGCGTCGGCCAGAAATCCCCGCCTCATGCGCCATATCCGCCAGCAACGCGGCGCGCCACGCCACCTGGTCAACGCTTTCGCGGACATGGCTGTTGAAGTCACAGTAAGGGCATTTTGAAACACAAAATGGCCAGTGGATATAGAGCGCAAGTGGTGCGCCCATCGCTAAAACAGGTCTTTTACTAATTGGGCAAACGCTTGGGCACGGTGGCTCATTGCGTGTTTGGCGGCGGGTTCCATTTCGCCAAAAGTGATGCTGTGGCCAAGCGGCTGGAACACCGGATCATAGCCAAAGCCCTGAGTGCCGCGCGGTGGCCAAACCAACGCGCCACTCACCCGACCTTCAAACACCGCTTCTTCGCCATCAGGCCAGACAAGTGCGAGTGTACAGACGAAATGGGCACTGCGGTCAACGTCTTCGCCTAACTCGGCAAGCTTGCCCTCAACCTTGCCCATTGCCATGTACCAGTCTCGACCCGGCCCGCCTTCATAGGGCTGCTTTTCGGCCCAATCGGCGGTGTACACCCCCGGAGCGCCGCCAAGCGCATCGACCATCAACCCGCTATCATCGGAGAGCGCAGGCAAACCCGAACCAAGCGCACTCGCCCGCGCCTTGATCAGCGCATTGCCCGCGAAACTATCCTCGGTCTCGGCAGGCTCAGGCAAACCGAGTTCTCCGGCAGAAACCGGCTCAATCCCGAACGGTTCAAGCAGGGCAGCAATTTCACGCAACTTGCCCGCGTTATGGCTCGCAATAACAAGTTTGCCGGGAGTAAGCTTACGCACCGCTTCTAACGCCCCGTTGCCCGATCTTGCGCCTCAAAAATCGCGGTGCAGCCAATCCGCGCGAGGCGGAGCAGGCGGAGCAGCGCTTCCTCATCATAAGTTTCGCCCTCAGCCGTTGCCTGCGCTTCGGCGATATTGCCATCACCAGTCAGGACGAAATTGGCGTCGGCCCCGGCATTGCTATCTTCGATATAATCAAGATCAAGCACGGGCGTGCCGTTGTAAATCCCGCACGAAATCGCCGCGACCTTCTGCTTGATCGGATCTACGCTAAGCTTGCCGTCCTTGAGCAAGCCGTCAACCGCAAGGCGAAGCGCAACCCATGCCCCCGAAATGCTCGCCGTCCGCGTGCCGCCGTCGGCTTGGATCACATCGCAGTCGAGCGTAATCTGCCGCTCACCAAGCGCTTTCAGGTCAACCACCGCGCGTAACGAACGGCCGATCAGCCGCTGGATTTCCTGCGTCCGCCCCGATTGCTTGCCCTTGGCGGCTTCGCGGTTGCTGCGCGTGTGCGTGGCACGCGGGAGCATCCCATATTCCGCCGTGACCCAGCCTTCGCCCTTGCCGCGCATGAATGGCGGCACCCGCTCTTCAACGCTCGCAGTCACTAACACGCGCGTATCGCCGAAGCTGACGAGCACTGAGCCTTCGGCATGTTTGGTGAAATGGGGCTCAATCGTAATGCTGCGCATTTGATCGGGGGCACGGCCGGATGGGCGCATAAAGTCTTGTCCTTTTAATATGATTGCGCGCATCTAGCGACCGAGTAGACGGCACGCTAGCCTGCTTTTTGCAACACGGGGGACAATGATGGTTGAGCGTAGCCTGAAAGAAGATGACAATTTAGACGATTTTGCCGTCCGTTCATTCACCCTGCTTGGCAAAACTAAGCGCGTTTATGTCGCTGGCACCGGCCCGGCGGTGATCGTGATGACCGAAATGCCGGGGATCAGCCCACATGTCGCGCGCTTTGCCCGTTGGGTACGGGATGCTGGCTTCACCGTTTATATGCCGCATCTGTTTGGGAAAGACGGCGCGGTGCCCAAAATGCCGGGTGCAATTTTCACCATGGCTGGCGGTTGCATCAGCCGCGAATTTCGCGCCTTTTCGGCCAATGCCTCAAGCCCGGTGACGCAGTGGCTTCGCGCTCTGGCCGCAACCGCACACTTGGAATCGGGCGGCAATGGCGTTGGCGCGATTGGCATGTGCTGGACGGGAAATTTCGCCCTCTCAATGATGCTCGAAAAAAGCGTGCTTGCGCCCGTCCTTGCACAGCCCTCGCTCCCGCTCAATGATCCCGCCGGAATGCACATCGCGCCTGATGAACTGGCAGCGGTTAAGGCAAGGATGGAGGCTGAAGACCTGACCGTCCTCGCCTACCGTTTTGAAGGCGATAAATTCTGCAAAGCCGCGCGGTTTGCGGCCTATGAAGCCGCACTTGGTGATCGGTTCCAGCCCCGCGTCCTTCCCGATAGCGCCGCCAAGCCAAACACGGTGATGAAAAACCCGCACAGCGTGGTCACGCTCCACCTGATTGACGAGGCTGGTCAGCCGACCGTCGCCGCGCGTGATGAGATATTGGATTTCTTCAAGATGCGGCTCGGATAGCCCGCGATTGTCAAGCCTCCCGCACCGCCCTACATCTTCCACTATGTCCACGCCTGCCCCCGTCCATGAGCTGACCGACCGCGCGCGCGATGTGTTTCGCGTCGTTGTGGAAAGCTATCTCGGTTCAGGCGCGCCGGTCGGATCACGGACGATTTCGCGCAGTGGGGTGATGAACCTCTCCCCCGCATCAATCCGCAATGTCATGCAAGACCTTGAAGAGCTTGGGCTGCTCGCCGCACCCCATGTGTCGGCGGGGCGGATGCCAACCGAAAGCGGGTTGCGGCTGTTTGTTGACGCGATGATGCAGGCGGCGGAACCCACAGCCGATGAACGCGCGGCAATTGAAGCACGCGTCGGCGGCGGAGGCCCGATTGAAACCGCGCTCGCCTCGGCAACGCTCGCGCTCTCGGGGCTGTCGGCCTGTGCTGGCATCGTGATGGTGCCGACGCGCGAAGTGCGGCTCAAACAATTTGCCTTCGTCCCGCTCGCGCCAACCCAAGCACTTGCGGTGCTCGTCGGCGATGATGGCAGCGTTGAAAACCGTGTAATTGCCGTGCCAGGCGATATGCCGCCCTCTGCGCTGGTCGAGGCGGGCAATTATATGACTGCGCGGCTTGGCGGGATGACGCTCACCGAGGCCGCGCGCAGGATCGCTTCACAGATTGTGAGTGAACGCGCCGCCCTTGATGCCGCATCGCATGATCTGATCACGCGCGGACTCGCGATTTGGGCGGAGGACGGGGCACAGCGCCCCGTACTGATCGTGCGCGGGCAAGCCCATCTGATCGATGATGTCGCCGCCGCTGACCTTGAACGCGTCCGCCAATTGCTTGATGAAATTGAGGGCAAAGAAGAAATTGCCAGACTGCTTGATAGCGCGCGTGAGGGCAGCGCAACCAAAGTCTTTATCGGTTCGGAAAATAAATTATTCGCACTTTCGGGGTCATCGGTGATAGCGGCCCCCTATCACGGGCGCGATGGCCGCGTGGTTGGGGTCGTCGGCGTTATCGGGCCGACGCGCTTGAACTATGCCCGCGTCGTTCCCATGGTAGATTTTACTGCACAAACATTGTCGAGATTGATGAATTTATGAGTGAACAGGAATTTCCAGAAGTCCAAACCGTTGAAGAGGTTGTGACTGAAGCCGAAGTAGAAACTGATCCGGTCGCCGATATCCTTGGCGCGCTTCAGGCCGAAATCGCGGAGGCCAAAGCCGCAACGCTTTACGCACAGGCCGAAACGCAAAACGTCCGCCGCCGCCTTGAAAAAGACGCGCAGGATGCCCGCGCCTATGCCGCCACCGGCTTTGCCCGCGATATCCTTTCGGTCGCGGATAATCTTGCGCGTGCGCTTGATGTCATTCCGCCTGCGATGCGCGAAGATGAAGCCAACAAAGGCCTGATCGTCGGGCTTGAAGCGACCCAGCGTGAGCTTGATTCGGTATTCGCCCGCAACGGCATCACGCGGATTGAATCGATTGGCCAACCGCTAGACCCCAACCGCCATCAGGCAATGATGGAAATGCCAAGCGCAGACGCGGCACCCGGCACCATCGTTCAGGAAATGCAGGCAGGCTATATGATCAAGGATCGCCTCCTCCGCCCCGCAATGGTCGCGGTGGCCAAGGCGGCGGAGTGACGATTTGAAATAGCGCGCGGCTTGCTCTAAGCGCTGCCCGATGACTGATCCGATAGACTACCGCGACACCGTCTTCCTACCGAAGACCGATTTCCCCATGAAAGCCGGGCTCCCCGCCAAGGAGCCTGGCATCCTCGCGCGTTGGCAGAAGATTGGCCTTTATGAGCGGTTGCGCGATCAGCGTCGGGGCCGCGAGAAATTCATCCTCCACGATGGCCCGCCCTATGCCAATGGCGACATGCACATCGGCCATGCGCTCAACCATATCCTCAAAGACATGGTCGTCCGCACCCAGACCCTGCTCGGCAAAGACGCGCCCTATGTCCCCGGCTGGGATTGCCACGGGCTGCCGATTGAGTGGAAGGTTGAGGAAGAATACCGCAAGAAAAAGCGCAATAAGGATGAGGTTCCTACACACGAATTCCGCGCCGAATGCCGCGCCTATGCGCAAAACTGGGTGAATGTGCAGCGCGAACAACTCAAACGCCTCGGCATTAACGGCGATTGGGATAATCCCTATCTGACAATGGATTTCGCGGCAGAGGCAACGATTGTCACCGAGTTGATGAAATTCGCCGAGTCCGGGCAATTGTATCGCGGGGCCAAGCCGGTGATGTGGTCTCCGGTCGAAAAAACCGCGCTCGCCGAGGCTGAGATTGAGTATGAAGATATTGTCTCGACGCAGATTGATGTGGCGTTTGAGATTGTGGAGTCGCCGAACTGTGCTGCTATCCAAGAATTGTTAGACAAGGGCGAGAAAGTCAGCGCCGTGATCTGGACAACGACACCTTGGACAATCCCGGTGAACCAAGCTTTGGCTTACGGGGAGAATATTGAATATATGATCGCAACCCATTGCGGTCAAAAATATATCCTTGCTTGGAATTTATGGCAGGAATGGATGCGCAGGCTTGGTGAGTATCCGTCCATTGAAGAAGAAATCGAAGATGAAGACCGTCGATTTCGTGATCAAATGGAAGGGATTGAACATGACAGCCCTCCTAGCGCTGAGCTAATTGCGCTTGCGAGCGTCAACATGAGCGATGTTCCGATCCCGCAGCGCTTCATGGGCAGTGAACTCGCCGGAACCATCGCGCGGCATCCGATGGCCAACCACCTTCGTCGGCCCGCACTTGATGCGGGCCAAGGCTTTTCTTCGGACGCAGAGGCGCAGGAAGATAGCCAAACCCCGCATCAAGTGCGGGGTGACGAGGAGGGGAAGCGGGGCGACGATTTTGAGCGGATGATGGCATTCTTCGAGAAACCCCGCCCGTTCCTCCCCGGCGATTTCGTCACCACCGAAACCGGCACCGGGCTTGTCCATATGTCGCCCGATCACGGCGAGGATGATTTTGATCTGTGCAAGGCCAACGGTATCGATCCGGTGTTCGCGGTTGAGGGTGATGGCAAATACCGCGCCGACTGGGCGTGGCTCGGCGGCGAAGGCCCGGTTGTGCCTTACAGTCCAAAGGGGTTGGATAAGCTGAACATTCCCGAAGGCCCAATCTGTACCCAACTCAAGGAAGCTGGTGCACTCTTGAGCGCGGCCCCTTACCCACACAGCTACCCCCATTCATGGCGCTCAAAGGCCAAGGTGATCTACCGCTGCACCCCGCAATGGTTCGTGCCGATGGATAAGGACATGCCCGGCGGGACGCTGCGGCAAAAGGCGATGACCGCCATCGAAAATACCCGCTGGGTGCCCGAAAAGGGCCGCAACCGGATCAATTCGATGGTTGAGGGCCGCCCCGATTGGGTGCTGAGCCGCCAACGCGCGTGGGGCGTGCCGATCACGCTGTTTGTTGACCGCAAGAGCGGGCAATATCTCTGCGACGCCGCCGTCAACGCGCGAATCATCGCCGCCGTGCGCGAAGGGGGCGTTGATGCGTGGGGCAATGAGGCAGCCCAAGGCTATCTCGGCGACGCATACAAGCTCGACGATTATGAGCGCGTGACCGACATCCTCGACGTGTGGTTCGATAGCGGCTGCACCCATGCGTTCGTTTTGGAATCGGGCAAATGGCCTGATCTCGTCCGCGAAGGGCCAGCCGACCTTTACCTTGAAGGGAGTGATCAACATCGCGGCTGGTTCCAATCCTCACTCCTCGAAAGCTGCGGCACACGCGGACGCGCGCCATATAAAGCGGTGCTGACGCACGGCTTTACGATGGATCAAAAGGGCATGAAAATGTCCAAGTCGCTCGGCAACACGATCAGCCAGACCGACCTGATGCGCGATA
>JBBTEI010000025.1:0-16351 GCA_038042405.1 Pseudomonadota bacterium | reverse complement strand
CGCTTGATAAACGACGTCGTCCGCCGCTCACCGGGGGCGGCAAGCCAATAGGGCATTGGGGTTCTCCTGCATAAATCCTCCCCGGAACGAGCGCCGCTTGCTGGGTTGTCGGGGGCAAGCCATCCGGCAAGCTGTGGCAGTCGCAGGCTGACGGAGGGGTCAGGTGCGGCCGGGTGAAACTTCATGTTTTGGGCGAGAAATTATTACCTACGCTTCAACGAGCCGTTAATTGCTCCGTATTATTTTGCAGCCATGCCGCGCAAGCTTGATCCCAACCAGTTTCCAAACTTCGAACGTGCCCAGCGCGAGCGTGGGCCTTTTGCGAAAATTGGTGATTTGAAATTGGTCAGTTCAAAAACGGCCAAACGCGCGTTTCTGATAACAATTTTGATTTCTGCATTTTCAGTATTTATTGTTGTTTTTCTGGTGGCTTAGAAGCGTCAATCCTCCCTCAACAACGCACCCCGCACCGCGCGCGCAACTTGCCGGCTTGACCGCGCCAGTGCCTCGGGCGCGCTCCCGGCAGGCGCATTCACCGCGATTGAAATCCGCACGTCACGCGCGCCGCCTTGGCGCGGTGCCACCACAGTGCCGCTGCTCGTCGGCACAAACAGTTCAGGCCCGCGTTCGCCCACCATATAGGCCCGACCCGGCGAGACTGGCCCGCCCGTCGCCCGCCCCGGCGCGCCTCCAAACAGGCTGCCAAGCGCTGACAGCCCTAGCGACAGCAAACCGCCGCCCTGCCCGCCGCTGCCGCTGCCAACCGCCGAACGCAGCGCGGCATTCGCAATCTCGCCGAGCACCGATAGACCCACGCGCTTCAAATCCTCAAAGCCGAATTTGCCGCTACGGATCGCGCGGCCAAGCGCACCCTCAATCAGCGCACCCGCGCGATTAACACTTGATCCAAGCGGGCCATCAAGCTGCGCGCGCAACTCCGCCACGTCGCGCGCGAACCCTTGCGTATCGGCGCGGACGGACACCGTCAGCCGTTCGATTTCCTCATCCATCGGGAAATTGCTCCTTAAGTTGGGTAATCAGATCACCGTCAGCAGAATGCGCAGCATCGGGCGCAAGTACACTCAGGATGGTGGCAAGTTCCGCCGGCGTAGCGTTCCAAAATTCACCTGGTCGCCAGCCGAGCAGCCCACCGCTAAGGCCCGCAAGGCGCGTGGCGGCTTGGGTGAAATCACCGCCCACCCAAAATCTGCCCGAGCAAAACCTTAAGCGCGGGCGTCGCCGCCGCCAGTCCGGCCTTCGCCACCGCCTCGCCAAATGCCGCGCGCGTCAGCCCCTCGGGCCGATCCGCCAGGCAGTGCCAAAACAGTGCAACCATTTCCGATAGCGTCAGCGCGCCCGATGCCGCACGCTCAACCAGCACAAACAGTGGCCCGATTTCCTCCTCCGCCGCCACCAGCGCCGCAAAGCTTGGCCGTAGCATCAGCGCAGAATTTTCAAGGGCAAGCACCGCCTCGCCGCGCGCCGAATTTGCCGTCATAGCGATACCACCGCGCCCGAACTTTCAAGCGCGAGCGTATAGCTGCGCTCACCATTGAAATCCCCGGCATAATCGAGCCGCGTGACAAGGAACCGCCCGCGCAGCCGCTCGCCGCTTTCAAAGCTCAGTTCATAATCATCAAGTACACCGCTCAGCGCACTGCCCTTGATCCGCACCTCCGCCGCCGATCCGGTGAACACCCCCGCCCCCGAAACCGAAACCGAGCGCACGCCCGCGCCCGAAAGCAGCTCGCGCCACCCGCCCGATCCCTTGTTGGTGATGACGACGCTATCGCCATTGATGCTGAGCTGCGTCGTCCGCAATCCCGCAACAGTGGTATAAACGGGCGCATCCGCACCATCACCAACCTTGAGCAAGAAAGCGCTCCCTTTTTCGGCTGTCATATCTGTTCTCCTTAAAAAGTTCCCCGCTCGAACAGGGAGTGGATTTAGCGTTCCAAAACCCTGATCCGATATTCAATCAGTGCAGCACTCGGCCCCGCCGGATCGCGGTTCACCCGTGATCGTAGAAACACCAGGCTCGCTACGCGCCAGCCGGGCAAATCGCGCGGAAAGCCGTCCATCGCCGCCTCAACCGCAATCATTAAACCGCGCAAAGACTCCGCTTCCTCGCCGTCATCCCAAATGTTGAGCACGAGCCTGATTTCCCGGCCCCGCTCGGTCTTGGTGCTCCAATCGGTCACCGGACTATCGCCGATAACCACATAGGGAAAAGCCGCGCGCGGCGGAGCACCGTCATAGAGCGCCACGGTGCCATCAAGCAGAATGACGAGCGCCGCCTGCACCGCTTCGAGCGGCCCACTCATCGGATCACCTCACGCAAAGCCGCATCGGTCACATAGCGCCGCTGCAAACCTCGCCCCGAAATCATGATGCCTGTGTCTGTGCGCTCGGCGCTGATACCGGGTGGCAAAGGCCGTACCGCAATCGCATCGGCCACGGCCCGCGCGCGCGCCTCGCCGATCGTCCGTCCGCGTTTTAACAGCCGCTCCATCATCGTTGCTCCTGCGTGGTGAGGGTCATTTGTGCAGGCGCGCGCGGATCGCTCTCGACGCTGCGAACGCGCAGATAACGCCCGCGCCAGACGATCCGGCTGTTGAGGTCAATCCCGTCGCGTTTGCGCACCGTTACGCGCCAACGCGGGGCTGCGCTTAACGCATCGGCCTCGATTTGCTCTGCCGGGGCCAGCGGCGTGACCGCCGCCCATGCCGCGCCGTCATAGCTCCATTTGCCGCGCACCCCGGCGATCAGATCGCGTGCGTCACTGCGCCGTTCAAAGGATATGCGCTCACAAAGCGCGCCTGAAAATTCGCTCATGCCACGCACCTTCCGTTAAGGCGGATCTGACGGAATGACCGCCAAAGCGCTGCAACAGCGAGCGGCGGCCCGGCATCCCCCGCACGGTCACGATTGGTGTGAAGGTGGGCAACAAGGCGGAGCATCCCCTGCCGCAACGGTGCTGGAATATCGCCCCACCGTTCGGCACGTCCGGCTTCAAGGCTCAACCGCGCACGCATGGCACCGCCGCCGTCATGGATGCGCAGCCAACCCGTGCCCGCTTCATCAATATCAATCGCATAGCCGTTGGCGGCAATCGGGAGGATGTCACCCGCTGCATTCAGCCCCGATACTGCGGTAATGCTCCGCAGCGGCACAGCTTTGATGGTCTGCCAGGTGCCCGTGATCCGCAGATCCTCGGTGCCCGCACGGCGCAACAGAATCGTACCGCAAAATGCCTCACATTGGAGGAGCGCTGTGCCAATCAGCCCGGCAACCAGCGTCAGTTCATCGTCGCCCGACAGCCGGAGATAAGCCGCAGCATCGTCAAGCGCCTCAGCCGCGATCAGCGGCGGGGATAGGGTAAGCATGGTTTCGTGTCCTTATGGAAAACTAAGCCCTTCCCCTTCAGGGGACAGAAGAATTAGAAACAGAGCCGTCACCCTGAACTTGTTTCAGGGTCTATCTCTCAACGAGGGAAGGCAGAGTTTGTGGAGAGTTGGATGCTGAAACGAGTTCAGCATGACGATGTGGGTGGATTGAGATTTTGTTCGCGCGAAGCCGCAAAGATGCGAAGATTGCGGCTTAAACAAACGCGGCCCGATTAATATCTTTCTTCTTCGTGTCTTCGCGGCTTCGCGCGAAACAAATTCTCCGCTTTACCCCCCCAGATAAAACCCCGCAGTCACGCGCCAGATCACACCGGGAGTCGCGGGGCAGGCGATGGTTGTCACGCTGTTTGGTGCGCTGGCGACCAGGGGAAATGCAAAATCCTCTCGCCAGCGCACCATCGTGCCAAGCGGCGCTGCATCCGCTTCAAATGTGAAGGCCAGCGCGCCCGGCAGGTTCGTCGTCGTCACCGCCACCGGCACCGCGCCAGCCGTCAGGACGGTCGCGGCAAAGCGGTTGATCGACAAATAGGTCAGATAATGGCGCAGCCCCAATCCCGGTGCCGCAAGCGTCAGCGTGGTTGCCGCCCCCACAGCCCCGATGATTGTTCCCAAATTGGGTGTCACCATCCCGCTCAGCGATGCGTCAGGCGCGGCTGTGCTTGCGGTGAGCGTAACACTCGCCGCCCCGTTAACAAAGGCGGTACAGCGCACCCGGACGAGGCGAAACCCGTAAAGGGCACCGCTCCATACACCCGACAAACTGCCCGCAATCGCCGCGATATAGACGGGCGAGGCACCCGCGATCAGCCGCACCGGAATGATCGTCCAATTCACCCCGTCAACACTGCCCGACACTTCAGCGGTCAGCGAATAAGTACCGCGCATATCAAGGCAGACGCACGCGCAGCCATCCGCTGCGATCACCACCTCCGCCCCAACCCCGCCGAGCACACCTGTACCAAACAAAGTCTCACGCGGATGGAGCGTATCGCCACCCAAATCTCTCGATAATTTCGCCATTATGTTGCACTCCAGATAAGGGAAACCGCACCCGCAACGGGGTGCGCAAAGGCCGCGCCAATATGGATCGTGTCCGCTGCAGGCCGCGCCCACAGCGCGATCGGAAACAGCAGTTCAGGATCATTTTCTTGGATATCATCCGCAGGTGCCAAACCAAGCTGAACCCGTGAAGTCGCCGTAACGCCGGGTGCCGCAACGCTTTCACGCCACTCACGCACCCCCCGCCCACCCGGCAGCCTGATCGTCGCAACACCGCCAAGTGCGGATGCCCCTAGCGCACCCGGAATACCCGGCGGGCCAATGATCACGGCCAATTGCGGCGGAACCGTCAGCGCACTGCGCGCCATCCGCCCCTCCGGCCCGCGCCACTGCGTTACAACCGGCGGGTCGGGCTGCCGCCAGATGAGCGCAATCATGCCGTCACCGCATCACGTATGCGCAGCGCCACTTGATCGGTGATGATCACCCCACCCGCGACCTCGAGCCGCGCGTCGGCACCGTAAAAACCCGCATCAAGCATTGCCGAAACACTCGCCGGGATCGTCAGCGTCCAACCAGCGGGCAAATCATCAAACGCCGCGCGCGGGGTGATCTCGAAATTCGCAGCAACGGCGGCATCGGGCGCAATAGTCAGCCGACCCGGCGCGACCGCCTTCAACTGTGCACTAATCGCGCTGACCGCACCCGGATCACCCGAAAGCGCATCAAGCGCGAGCGAGATCGTCTCACCGCGTTGGTAAATATAGGGGGGCATGGTTTTTCTCCAGAATGTTCCCACCCCGTCACCCTGAACTTGTTTCAGGGTCCATCTCTCAACTCAGGAAAGCGGAGTTTGTGGAGAGTTGGATGCCGTCACCAGTTCAGCATGACGGGTGTTGTTCGGGCCTGACCCGGTTATTCAGACGGGTGGCCCCTAGCTCAAAGCGAACTTCATCAGCTTGATCGCCTCGCTGTTGCTCACCGTTCCGCCGATCCGCTTGGTTGCGTAGAAATTCACGAACGGCTTGTTGCTGAATGGATCGCGCAGGATGTTGGTTTCGCTGCGCTCGGCAATCAGATAGCCCGCACTGAAATTGCCAAACGCAATCGACAGGCTATTCGCCGCAATGTCGGGCATATCCTCGCTCTCGATCACCGGATAGCCGAGCAGCGTATTGCCAACGCCCGCGCCAAGGCTTGGTTGCCAGATGAACGCGCCGTCACTCGTTTTGAACTTGCGGATGCGTGCCAATGTTGCACCATTCATCACCCACACCGCGCCTTGTCGGTACGGCGCACGCAACGCCTGCACCAGATCAACCAGCCGGTCTTGCGGGTTGGCCGCGATGAAATCGCTCGCCGCGCCCGATGCCACATGCTGGAGCGTGCCGAACGCGCGGCCAGCGTCGGGGATTGCCGCCGTGGCAAAGGCAAGGAACCCTTTTGGTTTATTGATGCCATTGCCATTCACAAATGCCGATCCTTCGGCCTTGGCAAATTCAGTCGCGATTTCATCCGCCAGCCAGCGCTCAACATCAAAGGCTGCATCATCAAGCATCCCCTGACTCGCCGAAGGATTGGCATAAAGATCGCCCATTGGCGGCACGATTTCGTTAAACTGCGGGGTGGCCGTCTCGGGCCGCGTCGCATTTTCCGCCGCCCAGCCCGATACCACACCGTTCTGCGTGACGAGTTTGCGATAGCCGGCACTTCCCACACGAACCACATTGGCGATAGCGCGGATTGGCGAGATGCTCTTGAGCGTCGCATCAATCACCGCATCGATTTCGCGCGGGAGAGCAAAACCACCATCACCGCCCGTCACTGCATTAAAGCTTTTCAGCCCGCCATCGCGGCCACGCCGCAAATAGCCATCAACAAACGCGGCTTTCGCCCCCGCCTCAGGCGATGCCCCGCTCATCATCGGCCGTTCAATCGCGGCGGCCACCCCGCCCGCCTCAATCGCGGCAAAGCTGTCTTCAAGGCTTTCGGCTTTCACTTCATAATCCATTTGCTTTCTCCACAAAAAAACGCGCCGGAAATCGACGCGTTGTAATTTTTCTAAATATTTGGCTTCGCTTGCGGCAGCTTCAATATCGGGCGCTAATGCCTGTTTTGCAGCACTCAATGGCAAAGTTTAGTGCTGAGTTATCATCATCCCAAAACAGCTTTATTTCTTCCAAAGCGGGCACTAATTCAGCTTTTGCCACATATTGTGCGGCTTCAAACATTAACTCACCAATATGGTCGCCATTTAGAGCCTCTAGGACGAGGGCTTCGACGCCCTCAACATTACGTTGGGCAAGACCCGATAGAGCCTCGCAACGAGTGTCAAAATGTGGGTCTTTTGCGGCTTTGAGCAAGGCGGCCCGTATAGCAGGAGAATCATGATCAGAAGTTGCCAAAAAAAAGGTGGCCCAATCACGGTTGGCATCAATCGGATCATCTAACATAGTAATTAGCAGCGCTAGGTTGCGTGCGCCAAAATCACTTTCAAAGCTAACTTCCTCATTTAAAATTGAACAAAGAAAATCAGATTCTGGCAGATAAGCTTCCATCACATAATCGTGCCAAATTTCGCTGCACGCTACAAGCCTATGATTGATGGTTAGCATCACACTTCAACCGCATGCACCACCGCGAGCGCCTGCATCGGCTCCTTGACAAGGCTGACCTCGATCAGCTCAAGCGCTTCAAGTTCACGGTATGTTCCTTGACGGGCGGCGCGGACGCGATATCCGAACGACAGCCCGTGCCCCGGTGCCACCTCCGCCCCGTGAAGCCGCGCAATCATCCTTAAGCCCCGCGCATCCTCGCTCAGATGTTCGATCACGCCAATCGTGCGGCGCGGATCATGCTGCCAAAGCAGCGGCACCTGCGCTATGTTCATGCCCGCAAACGCACCCCGCCGTACAATATCCCCGCCATGATCGGGCGCATCAAACACAGCGGCATACCCTGCAATTCTCATATTTTGCACCATACTGGTTATAAATGGAAAGAGGCCGTCATTCCCACGCAGGCAGGAGTGACAGATTATGTTATTCCTGCACAATCCCCACCATCGCCCGCTTCTCTTGCGGGCTGAGGAAATCCGCCTTCGAAAGCGCGCTCCACAGCCGTTCGCGATCTTCGCTCAGCTCACCCACCTGATCGAGATCAACGCCAAGCGAAAGCCCCGGGAAACTCATCCTCAACCCTTGCGCAATCGCGCCCAATATCTTCCCCGCCATCGGCAGGATCGTCTGCCGCCACAGCGCGCGATTGGCCTCACGGTAATTGGCATAAGTCGCATCGCCGGGCAGGCCGAGCAACACCGGCGGCACCCCGAACGCCAGCGATATGTCGCGCGCCGCCGCCGCTTTCAGCCCCAGAAAATCCATATCCGCTGGCGAAAGCGATAGGCTCTGCCATTTCAGCCCGCCCTCAAGCAGCATTGGCCGCCCCGCATTGCCCGCGCCCGAAAAACTATTCTCAAGCTCGGCGCGCAGCCGCTCAAACTGGTCATTCGAAAGCGTCGCGCCATCCTCGCCCGGATCATAAACCAGCGCACCGCTTGGCCGTGCGGCATTATCGAGCAACGCCTTATTCCACGCGCTCGCCGCATTATGCACCGCCACCGCGCCCGACGCCGCCGTCAAAGCGCCGCTCCCGTAAAGGTCATCAAGCGGGTTCATCGCCTTGATATGGATGATCGCATCCGTTGCAAACCGCGTCGCCACACCGCCAACGCTATAAACAAACACACAGGGCCAGCCGCGCGCATCGCCCTCGATCTTCACCCGCTCGGGGCGCAGCGCGAACAGCGCCACGGGCCGCCCGCCCGCATCACAGGCAATCTGGATATACGCATTGCCGTGGAGCAAAAGCTGCGCCGCAACGGTTTCAAGCAAGCTCTGCCCCGCTGTCGTTTCGGTAACCAGCGCCAGCGCCGCCGCGTCCGAACAAACAAGCGGCGCCCCGCCCACCCCCTCGGCCACCATCCGCACCGCGCGTTGCGCCACCGGATTATCGCGGTAAGCACCGCGCACCTGCGCCTCATAAGACCGGGGGAGTTCGTGTCCGCCCCAAGTGAGCGCCCGCGCCAACGCCGGACGCGACTCTACGCGCCCGGCAGATTTCCTGCCGAAGAGTTTCATTGTTGGTCTCCAGTAAATTGAACTCGTCATTCCCGCGAAGGCGGGAATCCATCTCCCGTTCTCGCCAAGTTCACCCCATCATTTCAGCCGCGTTGAAGGCCCCACCTCAAACCCAAGGTCAATCGCCAAATCGCGCCAATCCGGATTTGCTTTCTCAATCAGCTTGATTTTCCACGGCCTGTTCCATTTCTTGATCCGCTTTTCGCGAATAATTGCGCTTTCCATCGTCTCGTGCGCTTCAAACCAGACTAGTCGTTTAATGCCATATTCCTTGCTGAAGCCGTCAATTACAGCCTCACGGTGCTCATAAAGACGTTTCATCAGATTGGACGTGACGCCGACATAGAATGTACCGTTGCGGTGACTCGCCATCAAATAGACAATGGGAACAATGTCGCGTGCCATCATCGGGCCTCAAGAGATGGATCACCGGCTGCGCGGGAATGACGCGTTAGCGTGCGTTGCCCCTTTTTACAAAATCCGTCGGTCATTCCCAACCATCCCGTCATCCCCGCGAAGGCGGGGATCCATCTCCAGATTTCACCCATCTCACTTATCGGGAGATAGACTCCCGCCTTCGCGGGAGTGACGACGTCTGTGGCATGTCCCCCTATCCCCCCCGCAACCGCGCTATATCCCCGCGCACCTGCGCCAAATCGCGGGCATAGCCGGGATGATCCCCCACCCGCGCGATCAGCGCGACGAGGATCGCCTCACCCGCTTCAAATTCGCGGATCGCCCCCGCCACATCGCCCGAGGCTTCGTTAAACTGTGCAAACTTGGCGTGGCTGATAAACCCATCACGCTGCCACCCCGCATTGCCGGGGTCGGACGCCGCCAGCCGTTCGCAGATCACAAGGCCCGCGCTATAAGCCGCGCGCGCACCCGCAAGATCGCCCTCCGCCCGCGCAACATCGCCGAGCTTCTCATGGCTCACCGAAAGATCACGCTGCCACTCCGCATTGCCGGGGTCGGACGCCGCCAGCCGTTCGGCAATCACAAGCCCCGCAGCATAAGCCGCGCGCGCACCCGCCAGATCGCCTTGCGCCACCGCAACATTGCCGAGCATGTCATGGCTCACCGAAAGATCACGCTGCCACCCCACATTGCCGGGGTCAGACGACGCCAGCCGTTCGCGGATCACAAGGCCAGCACCATAGGCCGCGCGCGCACCCGCCAGATCGCCCTCCGCCACCGCAACATCGCCGAGCCTGTCATGGCTCACCGAAAGGTCACGCTGCCACTCCGCATTGCCGGGGTCAGACGCCGCCAGCCGTTCGCTGATCGCAAGCCCCGCACCATAAGCCGTGCGCGCACCCGCCAGATCGCCCTCCGCCACCGCAACATCGCCGAGCTTCTCATGGCTCACCGAGACTTCGCGTTGGCGGTCATTATCGTCGGGGTCGGCGGCGAGTACAGCGTTTGCAGCAATAAGGCCCGCCTGATAATGGCGGCGCGCGGCAGGCAACTGCCCCTCAGCGACCGCGATATCGCCGAGCGTATTCTCCGCAACCATCCGATCCCAGTCATCCCCCACATGCTGCAACGCCCGCTCTGCCGTCTGTCGCGCCTGCGGCAGCGACCCCGCCGCCCGGTGGAGGCGGGACAGTTCGATCCACGTCCTGAAATCGGATGAATCAAGATCGATCGCTCGGGCATAGGCGGTGATGGCCTCCTTAATGCTCGTCAGCACCTTGATACGCGCAGTATCGCGCCAGCGTTGCGCCTGTTTGGCGTCGCCCGCCTCGGCTAGCCGCTGTTGCGCAACGCCTGCCTCAACGAACTTACCGGCGGCGAGCAAATCCTGCACTTCATTGCTGCTTCGGCCCGCCGCCTCAACGATGTTCTGCGTCGCGGCGGGAGCTGCCTCAACCCCCAGTTTTTCCGCAACCTTGGCATAAATGCGCGTAAGTTGATCTCCAGTCATTGCGTCAGCATCAACTGCCGCTTCGACACGCTCATGCAGTTCACCCGAAACAAGCCTGTGTGTTAGTTTGTCCCTCTCTTCCGAAGCACGCCCTTCGGCAGCGCCATGCCTTGAAAGATGCTCCAACCCCTCACGCGTTTTGCGCCCGTCCTTGGCGACATCCTTCTGCGTCGCCGGGTCGGGCTGAAACATCTGGTAAATCGAATAGCCCGTCGAAACCGCAGCAAGCGCAATGGTGCCCAGCGCCACCCAGTCATTGCCCGTTGCTGCCCATTCAACAACTTGACCAAAATCCGGCTGCGGCGGTTGCGGCGCGAATGAGCTGCGCGCCTTTTCATACGCGGCCAGCGCGCCAGCCGGGCCTGCCGCGAGTGTAACAGCAATGACTTTAGAGAATCGCACGGCGACTTGGTTCCCCCAAGCGTTTAATTTGGCGGATTATTTGGCGAATTCAAGTAAATGTTGATGCTGTGTTATTTCGTCATTGCGAGCGTTACACCCCCCTCAAAACCCCCTAATCCTCGGCCCATCACTCCCCCGCCTTCCCAACATCAGTTCGGTCATCGCCCACACCAGTGCATCGGCGCGGTCGTGCGATTTCCCCGGCCCTTCATAGCCGCCGCCGCTGATCAAGCCGCACAGCTCATCCTCAAGCGCGGGAAACGCGCCGACGTGGAACGCACGCCGCATCGTGTAAAGTGCCGCCACCGGCTCGGCGCGTGTCACTTTGCCGTGCGATGCGTGGACGAGCTTGATCGGCATCGTGAAATCCGCCCCGCGCAGCACGCTTTCGACCATTTTGCCACCATTATTCGCTTCCGCCACCACCTTGTCCGCCGCATTGCGATCGGCACACTGCGCCACCGCGCGCGCCCAGACTTCAGGCCCGGCACCCGATACAGTTGCATCCTCGATCACATAGGCCTTGCCGTCGCTGCCCAGCGCCACCGCGACAATCCCGCAGGCATCGCCGCCCACGCTTGCACACGGATCAACCCCGATAACAACACGGCGGACGGGTGGGCAGGTGATAACCCTTATGGTTTCAATCGCTGCGCGCGTCCATAGTGCGCCCACGGCATCTTCGATCAATTCGCCGTCAATCTCCTGCCGCCCGAGCCGGGTTTGCCCGTAATCCTGTGCCATCGCCGTAACGAATGCGCGCGGCAGATGGACATTGTCGTCCATTTTCCCACGCGTGAGCATCTCCGCCTTGCCCACGAGCCGCCGCATCAGCGCCATCGGGCGCGGCGTTGTTGTCACCAGCGTGCGTGGCCGATCGCCAAGCCGCAGCCCAAGCTGGAGATTATCCCAGGCATCCTGCGGGTGTGCCCATTTGGATATTTCATCGCACCAGGCATAATGATGCTGCGGCCCGCGCAGCCCTTGCGGGTTTTCGCCCGAATAAATCTGCGCGCGGCTGCCGTTTTTCCATGTCAGCAGTGCGCGCGAAGGCTCCCATAATGGTCTTTCGCGCGTGCTGCACACCGAAAGGATCCCGCTTTCGCCCTCGATCATCACGCTGCGCGCTTCGGCCATCGTCGCCGCGACCAGCGCAACCCGAACCGGCTGCACCCCTTGGCAAAGCACGCGCACCCATTCAGCGCCGATCCGCGTTTTTCCAAAGCCGCGCCCCGCCATCACCAGCCAGATGCGCCAATCATCGGCATGCGCCCGCTGGCCGGTCAGCGACCAGAAATGCCAATCGCGAAACAGCGTCAGCAGCTTTGCCTCGCTCAACCCGGCGAATAATTTTGCCCGCACATCATGCGGCAGATCGGCGAGATCGTCCGCGCGCAGATCAAACATCTTGGCCCGTTGCGCCCGCCTGCGCCTGCGCCTTTTTCATCCCGCGATGAACATGCATCCGCTCAAACCGTGCCATAATTTCAGCACGAACTGCGCTGGCGTCCTCGGCAAAGGGCACATCGGCTTGCGCTGCACGGATTTTGGCAACGCGCTCATGGTGTAGCCGGAGCAATGCCAGTCCAAGCCGGTTAGAAATCACCCTGATCTTGATCACCTCGCCGTCCTTGATCACCACTTCCTGCGTCTGGCCGTGCCGCGCCCGATCAAGCATTTCGTCTTCGAGCATTGCATAGGCAGCATCGAGCGCCGCATCCCAATCGGCCCGAAATGCGGCGTTGGACGCGCGGTGTTTATACAGGCCAGACATCGACATGCCGCAGGCTTTGAGCGCATCACGAACGCAGCAGGTTTCGTAAAGCTCCTCGATAAACGCGTTTCGGCGCGCATCATTCCAGCGGTTTGGCGCAGGCTTGCGGCGCGAGGGTGCCGGCGCTTGCGCACCGTCTTGGGCAATACCAGTCATAGAAAATCCTTTGCGGACAAGAAAAAGGCCGGATATGCAAATGCACCCGGCCCCAGAGCAAAGCGCGCCATCCCCGCATCCGGCCTTACATCCGGGCGGCGACTCGCAATTCGTCACTGTTCCTGATATGTACCCAAACAGCGTGACGCTGTCAAGCAGTAATTTTGCCTATTTGGATTTTATGCGTCGTCTTGGCGGCGTCGCGCGATGTGAAACACCCACACCAAGCCGCGTGAAATCGGAAAAACTATCCGCGTCTATAACTCTGGCTGCGTGTTGCCGATGGAGGATGGCCCATCCTCGGCGGCAGGCAATTGCCATCTGATCCGGCTTTTAAACGCCCTACATGCCGTTGCCCGGCCTTGGCCATCACGCGCCGGATCAAATGCCATCGCGCGCATTGTGCTATCAAGGGCGGGCACAAATACCAGCGCGGGAGCCTCAACCAGCCTGCGCTGCCGTACAATTTTGCCAAGCGCATCAATATCAACCTCGATAACCGTCCCACCCGAAATTTCGCCACGAATGGCATCACTGGGATAGTCATTGTTGGTAACGCCTCCGTCCCTCACGACAGGCAAAATGGCTTTGGCGGGGCAAAGTGACGGATCAAGCTTGATGGCACCCGCAAAGGTTTCAACCTCGCCGCCGCGATCAACCGCGCGAAGCAGAATCGCCTTGCGTGATATCATCGTGGCAACCCGGCGATCACGGCGATCGCTACCCAGTCGTTTGAGCATGATTTCGGCAATCAAAAGCTTTTCTATGGGTACGGTACTATCTGAATCAAGCGCCCTTAAAGCATTTTGATACGCATATTCAATTGCTAAATTGTTCAAAATTGATCTGAGTTTTAAATAATATTTTGAATAATCTGATTTTTCTTTTGACAATTCATAAAAAATAGTAATACCTCCTATGCTTTTATATATTTCATTAGACCGCTGATATAATTGTTCTGAATTACTATTATTAATATTTTTATTGTCACTATTTTTAGAGCTATTATAATTTTCTATGCTGGAAAGTTCGGATAAAGGAGTGATCAGGACTGGGCTCTGCGCACCAACATTTTTTTCAATCCGCTCAAATGCCTTGGTCGCATCTGCCAGCAGGTCATCCGAATTATAATATTGATAATTCAGGAAGCGCGGCCGAATATGATTGGTCGCAACAAATGCGGCGTCGGCAAAGCTTGCGCCGTCATTGTAAAATGACTGGGCATCCGATCCGCTGCACCGCACCGTCATGATCGGAAAAGTCGCGATCTGAATACCGCCGCCGTTGCGCCAATATCCGGCAATGCTGCGCATAAAGGGCGCAACGATTTCAGGGCGACTGGCCGCAAGCGGCGATGGGATGGCCACCGCCGGGGTTGACTGTGTAACCATTCCAATGATCACATAATCATCATCGCGAATGCCCTCGGTGCCGCACGCGGGCAGACGGTTTGCGATCTCGTTCGAGATTTTAATGCTCGTTCCGCTTGAGCTTGGCACCCCCGCCAACAGCGCAACCATCCGATCACGCAAGCCCTGCGCGGCCGCAACCCCAGCCTGCAATTGCAGCGTTTGCAACGGGGCATAATCGCGCAGCGGAGCGGCATTGGCTTGTAACATCGCCCGGTCAGCCGCTTTCTGCGCGTTCAAATAATCCTTGGCGAGCAATGCCGATTGCGCCTCAAGAAAACTGATCCGCCACGCCAGCGCCGGATTGCTGCTCGATATTGTTTTTATAAGCGCCGCAGCATCGCTAGGCCGCGTCATGATCATCGCCTGCGCCTGCCCGATCATCGCCTGCACTCGCGCGTCGCCAGTCAGCGATTGAACCGCGCGCGCCGATGCCGCGCGGGCCGCATCATAATTTCCCGATATGAGCAGCGCCTCGGCAGTGGCAAGGGCTCGGGCCGGGGCATCGCTTATATCGCCTCCGGCAGGTTGCTGCAAAAACGCCTGTGCATAAATCACATCACCAGTCAAGAGTGCAAGCCGCCCGGCAAGCGCATCAAGCGTCGCATCGACCTTTGGCTTACCATCCTTTGGCAGGCGCGCTTCAAATATCCGCCCATAGGCCGCTGCTGCCGCAGTGTGGTTGTCCCCCGCCAATGCAGTTTCAAAATCTTTCAGATCTTGCGTCTCATCTGCCGATGCGGGTGAAATAAAAAGAATGGCAGCACAAAGTGCTAAACAAGCAGAGGTCTTTTTCATGCCACAGCTATAGCGCTACATTTTAGGCTTTGAAAAGCGCCTTCCATAGGCTCCACTCACGCTATATTAAAGCATCCGCACTAACCGGATGGCGACACCGGCCCAGGCGGGGTCTTCGACAATCTGTTGTTTCGCGCCTGCGCCAAGCGGGAGGATTTGGAGGCGGCTGCCCTCGCGCCCGATCAGCCTGCCGAAGATAAAGCGCCCCGCCGGTCGCGGCACGATAACATCACGGTTAAGCGCTTCGGCAAAATGTTCGGGTGCGATCCGGTCACACCAGATTTCGTCACCCGCGCGATATTCGCCGATGCTCGCCTCAACCAGGATCGAGATCGCACCGGGTTCAGGCAGCGGCGGCGAAACCATTTTTTCATGGCGCGGCGCATGGGCCCCGTCCGCGCCGAGCACCGCAACCACGGGCAAATCGGCGCGATCGGGCAATTTGACCAGATCAGCAGCACCAACGCCAAGCGCGCGCGCAATCCGGTTCAGCCAGCCAACCGATACGGTACGCGTGCCCGTTTCCAACCGGCCAATTGTCTGCGCAGTGGTTGGCGGGATGCAGGCCTCTGCCACATCGGCCAATGTCATGCCCTTGGCGCGTCTTACTTCACGAATTGCAGTAATCATCAGCCAGCCTTCCAAAAAATTGATAACCCCTATGGTTTTCGCTTTCCTACAAGATTGCCGCCGTGGCAAGGGTGATTCGATTGGAACAAATTATAAACAAAAAGGGGTAATCGTGAAACAAATCTTGGCCGAGTGCAGCATATCCGGGGATCAAACCGCCCCAAATGGCAAACCTACCCGCAGTGTTACGGTCAATCTCGCCGAATCGCCGCTCGCATGGCTTGGCGCGCGCAAGCTGATCAGCGCGCGGCAGTTGGCGGCGGGGGAAATGCTGCGGCAGGATTATGAACGCGCAGCACTAGCGCAGCAGATAACAATGGCATGGGATACCCCGCCAAGCGCTAAAGTCGCGCGCGGCAGCCAGTCGCACGGCGCGACGACACTGGCGCAGATTGACGCGAAGACCCGTTTTGACGGCGCAATTACCAGCGCGGGCGCAGGCCTTGCCGATATCTTGTGGCGCATTGTCTGCGCGGGTTTGGCCGTACCAACAGCAGAATATGCGCGAGGCTGGCCAACCGGTTCGGGCCGGCTCGTACTCCTCCTAGCGCTGGACAGGGTCGCCGATTATTACCGGGTGAATTAGATGAATGGCTGTTATTTTGGTTTGTCCGCCCGAAGACACGAAGAAGGTTTGGGGTATGCCATTTAATGGTTTAGGATGACGAGGTGAGTGTATCAATGTAGATCGTAAAAAGACCAACATTCAA
>JBBTEI010000024.1:0-24550 GCA_038042405.1 Pseudomonadota bacterium | reverse complement strand
ACCTTTGGCGGCGGGGGAATATCGAGCTTTTCGGGCGGTGGCGGCGGCTCTTCGGGTTCTTCGGGAACTTCTTCGGCAACATCGAAGGTTTTTAGATCCTCAAACACCTGCTTTGCGGCGTCAAACGCCAGGCCTGTTACGAGGGCATAACCCAAGCCAGCGTGAAGCAACGCAACAATGCCGATGGAGATAATCCGGTTGGTACTTATACCTTGGTCTTGATCAGCATAGGCCATTAAAAACGACTCTCCCTCCTACATATCCTCATTGAGGCTGACACAACGTCTCGCTTTTGGCAACCGTCTCAACGAGGTTTTCAATGGCGAGCGTAGGTTTTCTGGCCTGCGCGGGGGCTCTAGCGAGCGATAATCGATTGCGCAACGGCTTTTGAATAATCGCCCGTTCATTATATGGAGGTTAGGCTAATGCGTTTTAGGAGCATATTTTTTGCAAAGAAAATCAGCCGTCCGGGTCATCGCGATCTATGCCCTTGCGCTAGGTTTTGGGGCGCATGCCGTAGCGCAACAACGCCCCGCGAACGGAGCGCCCATGGCCCGCGCGCTAAGCTATGCTGATACGGCGGATCTCTCGCTCGGGGCCGCAATTGTGGCGCAGATACGCGTTCGCACGGCCGAGCGAATCAAGCCCGCACCGGGCCGAATTACACCGGCGGGCAGCACCCGGTTTTTTGTGACTGCTGATGTGATCGCCCTGATTCGCGGGGCTGGCGGGCTGCCGCCACAGATCCGTTATCTTGTTGATGTACCCAATGATGCCAAGGGGAAGCCGCCCAAATTGAAAAAGGCAGAGATGATGATCTTTGCCGTAGCTGTGCCAAAACGAAGCGGCGAAATTCAATTAATTGCCCCTGATGCGCAGGTGCCGATGACACCGGGCTTCGCTGACCGCGTTCGCGCCATCATTTTGGCAGACACGCGCAGCGATGCACCACCGCGAATCACTGGCCTTGGCGACGCCTTTCACGTTGCGGGGACGCTATCAGCGCAGGGCGAAACACAGATTTTCCTTGTTGCGCGTGACGGTCGACCGGCGTCATTAAGTATTTGGCGCGAACCGGGATTCCCACCGCGATGGGCCGTATCGCTTGATGAAATTGTCGATCAAGGGGCCGGGCCGCCGCAACGCGATACCTTGCTTTGGTACCGGCTGGCGTGCTTTTTACCCCCGACGTTACCAGTTGGAAGTGTTGCCACACTCGACAACCGGTCAGCCGCCATCGCTGCGGAAGACTATCACACTGTGATCGAAGGCCTTGGCGAGTGTGGGCGCAGGCGAAAATAGCGCAGAACCGGATCCTGCGCCTATCCTTTTTATTAACACAAACTTCGGATATAATCGACCGTGTTGATCATCGGCGAATTTAACCGCGCGCGACCAAGCTGCTGTGACCAATAGCTTTCGGAGCCATGCAGGCTGCGCCATTCATAGAGTCGGCGGGTATAGAGTGAAAGGTCATGCGCTTCGCTGATCCCGATGGCCCCGTGCACCGCATGAGCAATTGCCGCGATATGCACAGCGGCCCGGCTCGCGCCGTGCTTGGCAATTGCAGCACTTTCTAGCGCGGGTGTCAGGCCGTTTGCACAGCCAGTTTGCGCGGCGATTCGCGCCATTACAACATGCTCTGCCATCACCGCGAGCTGCTGCTGCACCGCTTGCTGTCGCGCGATAGGTTTGCCGAATTGAACGCGCTGGCCCGCATAATCGATCGTCATGGCGAGGATGCGATCGCCCGCACCCGCAATAGCAGCGGCAGCAACGACCGCCCCGATCCGGCGCTGCGCCTCAGGGGAGGCATCACCAAGCGCACGCGCCACCATCGCCTCGGCCACCTGGTTTGGAACAAGAAACTGCCCCAGCGCGTGGAATAGGTGGAAGCCCTCAGCAAGTGAAAGCCCCGCCCCGCCCCGCGCTTCGGGCACCAGCGCATCAAGATAGCCTGATGCTTCCACCGCTTCTACCAGCGGAGCAATCGAAGCACCGGCCTCAATCGCGCGGATTTGGGCTGGCAATGAGATGCTTTCGAGCATTCGGACAAAGGGACCCAGAAACTCCATCAGCGTATCCCCAGCCCGCGCGCGACAATGCCGCGCAATATCTCGCGCGTGCCACCACGCAGCGAGAAACTGGGGGCCATCGCGCTTACATAAGCGAGTGTGCGTATCAGTTCAGGGGCAATCACGTCATCAGGATGTCGGCCAAGATCATCAGCAATCAGAACGGACACCGACTGTTCAAAAGCCGTACCGATATCCTTGATGAGCGAGGCTTCGGTCACCGGACTTTCGCCCGCCGCAAGCCGCGCGGTGACCGCAATCGAGAGCGCCCGAAGCGTCGCCAGCTCGGCCGTCAATTGCCCGATGAGCGCCGTCGTTATCTCGCTTTCGCGGGCCGACTGGCTGACATGGGCAAGCCACGCATCGATCAGAACAACACTTGAATAAATCCGCTCGGGGCCGCTCCGTTCAAACGCGAGTTCAGCAGTCACCTGCGCCCAGCCACCGCCCTCTTGGCCAATCAACGCATCGGGGGCGAGCGCGACATCATCGAAAAACACCTCGGCAAAATGCGCGTCTCCGGCCAGATCGCAGATTGGCCGGATGGTGACGCCGGGGGCCTTCAAATCAACGATCATTTGCGAAAGGCCGGTGTGACGGTCTTCGGCTGCACCCGAAGTGCGGACGAGCGCGATCATATAATCGCAGTGCATCGCGCCCGATGTCCAAAGTTTCTGGCCGTTCAAGCGCCAGCCGACCGCCGCCGAATCGGCGCGGGTACGCACGCTTGCAAGATCAGACCCTGCACCGGGTTCGCTCATTCCTATGCAGAAGAATATCTCTCCACGACAGATTGCTGGTATATAGCGCTGACGCTGGGCTTCGGTGCCATAATTCAGAATCAGCGGCGCGCTCTGCCGGTCAGCAATCCAATGCGCCGCAACCGGCGCGCCAACACTCAACAATTCTTCGACGATCACAAACCGCGCAAATGGCCCAAGCCCGCCGCCGCCATAGGCTTTGGGAAGCGTCAGCCCGAGAAACCCGGCATCACCAAGCGCGCGGCTGAACGCCGCATCATGCCCCATCCACGAACGCGCACGTATATTAGCGGGCAGGCCAACAAGCAGCTTTGCGATCAACGCCCTAATCGCGGGACGCAGAGCCTCATCGCCATCAGGGATCTGCGATAGGAACAAAGTATCGAACATTTAAGCCGCTGATAATGCAAACGCAGGCCCGCTGATAGAGTGCGTGGTATATTTGCTGCAAACGCCTCAAATCGTAGCTTCTATGACAAACATAGATTGACGTCACGATTCAGCAATTGCTAACAGATAATGTAGGGGCGAAACAGGGAGCCACGTTTTCAGATATTGGGCTTTAACACAGGAGAATAATATGACGCTCGAACGGATAAAAAGATCCTTGTTGTTGGCGGCAACCGCAAGCATTTCATCGATGGCAGCGCCCGCTTTTGCGCAGGTGCAGATTGGCACGGGCGCAAATGCCGTCGCCGCTGGTCAAACCGCAGTGGGTGACGGTGCCGTTGCAACGGGCACAACCAGCACAGCCGTTGGCAATCTCGCAATGGCAACCGATGAAGATGCCGCAGCCTTTGGTGATATGGCGATGGCCACGGGTTTCCATTCAACCGCCGTTGGTGGTGAATCAATCGCTTCAGGTCGCGGTGCACAGGCATTTGGTTGGCAATCACGCGCGACAGGCGGCCTTTCGCTGGCGGCGGGTCACCAAGCCAATGCCGCAGGAATGAACGCAGCAGCAGTCGGCAAAAATGCAAACGCTGCGGGCGCCAATTCGGCAGCACTTGGCTTTGCTGCCAATTCGGCAGGTATCGGTGCCGTGGCCGTTGGCCCAGTAAGCAGCGCTGCCGCGACAAATGCCTCAGCAGTGGGTAACTTTGCCCGCGCACTCGGCGTCGGCACGACATCTGTCGGCAGTGCCTCATCGGCGGCTGGCGCTGACGCCACGGCGCTAGGCAACACGGCTTCGGCTGGGGGCTTTGGCAATACCGCGCTCGGCAGCTTCTCACAAACCAGCGGTGACCGTTCTACTGCTGTTGGTTATCAGAGCCAAGCCACTGGCACGACTTCGACAGCCGTCGGCAATCTGGCGATTGCGTCGGATGAAGATGCGGTTGCTCTGGGTGATAAAGCCATGTCGACGGGTTTCCACTCAACTGCTGTTGGTGGTGAATCGATCGCTTCGGGTCGCGGCGCACAGGCGTTTGGCTGGCAATCACGCGCAACGGGCAACCTCTCGCTTGCATCAGGGCATCAGGCCAATGCTGGCGGCGTTCAGGCGTCCGCTCTTGGCAAGAATGCAAACGCAGCCGGGGCAAATGCTACGGCTGTTGGTTTCGCGGCGAACGCCAGCGGCGCATCAAGTGTGGCCGTAGGTGATACAGCGGTTGCAAGCTCGGTCAATTCGGTCGCTATTGGTTCGGGCGCTGTTGCCAGCATTGGCACCAATGCAGCATCGCTTGGCACAACCGTAGCCATCGGCAACCTCGCCATGGCAACCGATGAAGATGCCGTTGCAGTGGGTGATCAGGCGCGCGCATCGGGCTTCCATTCGACGTCAGTTGGTGGCGAATCGGTTGCTTCGGGTCGCGGTGCACAGGCATTCGGTTGGCAATCAAGCGCAACGGGCAACCTTTCGCTCGCAGCCGGGCATCAGGCCAATGCGGCCGGCCTCAATGCAACCGCGCTCGGCAAGAATTCCAACGCGGCGTTTGATGCTTCAACTGCCGTCGGCTTTGCCGCCCGCACAACACGTGCCAATCAGGTAGTTCTTGGCGGCACGGGAAGTTCGGTAACCGTTGGTGATATCGGAGCCAGCACGGCAGCCCAAGTTGGCGCAACCTCGCTTGTCACCGTTGACGCAAGCGGCACGCTTGGCCGCGACTCAACCACCTTGGGTGGGCTGAGCTCGTCAATCGGTACGATCAACGCGCTTAACGCAACGCAGTCGGGTCAGATCAGCACGCTGTTCGACCTCAACACCATCAATCGCCGCGATATCAACAAGGCGAATGAAGGGGTTGCCATGGCGCTGGCGCTTGATTCACCGTCAATTCCTGAAGGCGCGAAATTCGCGGTTTCGGGCGGCATCGGCTATTATCAGCGTCGGGCCGCAGGGACAGCAGCGCTTTCGGCACGGATCGGCAATAACGCCACCGTTTCGGGCGGCGTTGGCATCGGTTTTGACAGTGGCGAAGTCGGTGGACGCGGTGGTTTCTCCTTCGCGTGGTAAAATTGGACATTTTGTCTGACATGTTCGGGTCGGGGCGTAACGCCCTGGCCCGAATCGCCTTTGTCGCAGCGGCAATCTGTTTGCCCACTTCACTTGCGGCGCAACAGCCAACGAGCAGCGTGCCACTTTCAAGTGTGCCGGTGCCGGGCGAGCTTGAGCTTGCCAAGCTGATCTGGAGCACGATGGCAGCCGTTGATCATGCCAATCAGGCAGGCAACTATTCGGTATTGCGTGATCTTGCCGCACCCGGTTTTCAAGTAAACAACGATTCTGCACGGCTGGCTGAAATATTCCAGAGCCTGCGCGCAAGCCGGATCGACCTTTCCAACACCCTGCTTCTTGCGCCAACCTATAATTCAGCACCGCGCATGGTTGAACCCGGCGTGATGCAGGTGCGTGGCGGCTTTGGCCTGCGCCCGACCGCAATCGGCTTTGATCTTTTCTATCAGTGGAGCGCGGGGCGCTGGAAACTCTTTGGCGTTTCGATTGTGCCGCTGGCGATTACAACGCAGCAGCCTGCTGCGCCAACAGCGCCGCCAAAACGCAACTGACAATCGACAATCGCCTTCGTGCGCGCCATGAGGGCGGAATGACCAATCCTTTGCCTTCACCCGATGTTCGCGTTGTCGCCTTTGCGCGCTTTCCGGTTGCCGGAATGTGCAAAACCCGGCTGATTCCAGCCGTCGGGGCCGACGGTGCGGCGGCTGTCCATACCCGGCTCGTTGAAACCTGTGTCACGGCCATGCGCGGGTCAGGGCTTTCAATCGAGCTATGGACGACCGGGGCCGAGGCTGGCGCGTTTCGCCAATGGCTCGGCACGGATATTGCCTTCGTTGATCAGGGCCATGGTGATCTTGGTGACCGGTTGGCACGTGCCGCAGCCCCCTATCCGGTGATCTTCATTGGCAGCGATGCCCCAGACCTTGATGCCGAGCGACTGATTGCCGCCGCTGCCGCACTTCGCAGTGCCCCAGCCGTAATTGGCCCGGCTGAAGATGGCGGCTATTATCTACTCGGGCTGAACGCGCCCGCGCCGTGGTTGTTTAATGATATGGAGTGGGGCACGGAGACGGTTTTTACCGAAACAATGCGGCGGTTTTCGGAGCATGGGATTGTCCCCGCCGTTCTTGAAATGCTAGCCGATGTTGACCGGCCCGAAGATCTTGCCCGCTGGCCCGAGTTAACACAGTGACGGGTGTTTCGATCGTCATCCCGATGCTTAATGAAGAAGAGGCGTTGCCCCGCCTCGTGCGGACTCTATCGGTTCTTGATCCCAAACCGTTCGAAATCATCGCGGTTGACGGCGGCAGCGGCGATACTTCGGTTGCGCTCGCGCAAGCGGCTGGCTGGCGTATCGTCAATGCGCCGAAAGGCCGCGCAATCCAGATTAACCACGGGGTTGAGGCAGCGGCGGGAGAGATTGTCTGTATCCTCCACGCCGACACGCTGCTCCCCGATGATGCAATTGCGGTGATGATACGCGCGATGGCCGATCCAAAGACTGCGCTTGCGGGCTTCACCCCGCTGATCTGCGGGCCGGACAGGGTGCGCTGGGGAACCAGTTTTCATAACTGGATCAAGACGTGGTATGCGCCGTTGTTCCTCAAAACGCTGTGGTTTTTCCAAGGGATGCGGCTGTTGTTCGGAGACCATGCGATGTTTTTCAGACGGGCAGACTTCCTCAAAGTGGGCGGTTGCAACCCCGATGAACATGTAATGGAAGAAGCCGATCTCTGTTATAAATTCACCCGTATCGGGCGGACGCGGCTGATCAACCGGGTGGTGATCACCTCGGATCGGCGTGTCACCGCGTGGGGCCCAATGCGCGCCAACTGGATTTATTTCAAAGTCGGCGTTCTTTGGGCGTTCGGCGCTAAAAAGCGGCTCGCGGCCTATTATCCCGACGTGCGCTAAACCTTCGCTTTATCGCCGAGGAAGCCAACACCGATGCAATAATCAACCAGTGTTTTGAAAAAATCCTTGCCCGTTGGTGGACAGACAAGCCCGGTCAGATCACGCAATTTATCATCGTTGAAGCGCGGGCTACGCTGAAAATAGCCGACATACGGCCCAAGCAGACGACCGAATACCCGGCGTTCAAGTGGGGTCAAGGCGCTTGCGTCAAAGGATTCGGGCGCAATCATCAACGGACGTTTGAAAAAATCATAGCCATCAAGCGTTTCAAAGAAATCGGGAATTGAAAGCGCGCGATTGGCGACGAGATGATAGATGCCGCCGACCGCTTTATCCATGCCTTCAGCGATGGCGACAATGCCGCGTGCAACATGATCTATCGGCACAAAATCAAGCGATGCCTCAGGACGCGCCGGCATTTTTGCCACCCTGCCCTCGGCAATAAGCTTTAGCGCTGCATAAATCGTATCGAACTGGCGGATCGCGCCGGTCTTACTATCGCCGACGACGATACTTGGCCGTGCAATGGCGTGGGGAATAGCGCTTGCCTGAACCAGCCGTTCGGCGGCAGCCTTGCACGCCTCATAACTATTGGCGAATTCAGCACCTTCACGCGGTTCAATTTCGTCAATCTGGCCCTGACGCGTGCCGCAAACATAGGCGGTGCTGATGTGGAGGATCGGCATACCCCCCAAGCGTGCCAGATCGAGCGCGTGGCGTGTGCCTTCAACATTCACGGCGGCACAATCTTCGTAAGACAGATCAAACCGCACGGTAGCCGCCGAATGGATCAGCAAATCATGATCGACGGCAAACGCGTTCCACTTTGCTTCATCCCAGCCAAAGCGTGGTTTTGAAACATCACCGCCGATCGTCTGAACCGAACCGGGCTGATGCCCGCCAGCGGCCCAACCGCGCGTTTCGATAACCACATCATCATTATTGCGCAGTTCATGGTTGCGGTGAACCAAGCCGGTTACGCTATGGCCTTGCGCGTGCAGCCGTGACGCGATCTCACCGCCAATAAGCCCGGCTGCGCCGGTTATAAAAATGCGTTTTGTCACGGGTGCGATTACCTTGTTTTGGTGGGAATATACTTGCCTTGCGCTGTTAGAAGGTCATCCGCCCCCAAGTCAAAGAAGAAAGCTGCCTGACAAAAATCCAGCCGTTTCTTTTTTCCCCGCGCCAAGCTATCGGCGGATAAACTCCCCTGTCGGCGCTGCGCCGCCCTGATCATGAGGATCGATTCGCTTTGTCCCAATCGCCATTTGCAATCATCGATGCCGCACCACTTTCTGCCGAGAAATTCCACGACCCCAGGATCACCGCCAAGGGCGAAGCCCGCGCCTCTGTCGCGATGACTGGACTAACGACGCTGTGGTTTTGCACTGGCACGTTGTGCAATCTTGCGTGCGTCAATTGCTATATCGAAAGCTCGCCTAAAAATGACGCGCTGGTATATCTGCGCGAGACCGAGGTTGTGACCTTCCTTGACGAAATTATGGCTGAAAAACTGCCAACGCGCGAGATTGCCTTTACCGGCGGTGAGCCATTCATGAACCCCGAAATGATCCCAATCCTCACAACCTGTTTAGCACGCGGGTTTGATGTGTTGGTTCTCTCCAACGCGATGCGACCGATGCGCCGGTTTGAAAAAGAGCTGCTCGAACTGCAAGCCCGATTTGGTGCGCAACTCACCTTCCGCGTCAGCCTCGATCATCACACCAAGGCGATTCACGAAGCAGAACGCGGCCCGAACAGTTGGGACAAAGCGATTGATGGCCTCAAATGGCTGAGCAGCAGCGGGTTTTCGATCGCGATTGCAGGGCGGATGGCCAAGGGCGAAAGCCTTGCCGACGAAAAGGCGGGCTATGCCGCACTTTTTACCGAGCATGATTTGCGCGTTGACGCAAATGACCCTGCCCGGCTGGTGATGTTTCCCGAAATGGACGCCCACGCCGACATTCCCGAAATCAGCGAAAGTTGCTGGGGGATACTCGGTGTATCGCCAGACGATATGATGTGCGCGAGCAGCCGGATGGTTGTTAAGCGCAAAGGCGAAGCTACCCCGCGCGTCGCCGCGTGCACCTTGCTCCCCTATGATCCGGGGTTTGATATGGGCGCGACGCTGGTCGAAGCCTCACAATCGGTGGCGCTCAACCATCCCCACTGCGCCCGCTTCTGCGTGCTCGGCGGGGCAAGTTGCACAGGCTAAGCGCCAACCGCCTAAAATTTGACGCCGAGTTCCACCCCGAATGTGCGCGGTTCATTCACAAAGCCGGTGAGGTTGTTGAAATCAATCCCACCTACGGCTGATATATCATTGGTCAGATTGCGGACATAGCCCGAGACTTCGAATTTATCGGTTTTATAGCCCAGACGCGCGCCGAGTTCGACCAAGCGACGATCCTGAAACTCAACCGATTCGTAGAGGAAGAAATTGATCCGCGAACGATAAGCAATGTCGCTGAACGCGTAAACTTCGCCATTACCAACCGGCACCGCGTAACGCGCGGTCGCGTTGGCGATCCAGCGCGGGCTTTGCGGCAGGCGGTTGCCATTGATGTTGACGATCGCCGCCGAGAAGGGCGCGGCGGGCACAACGATCGGATCAAGCAGGGTGCACAGCGAAACATTGGGGAAGGTATCAACACGCACCGCGCCGCACGCAGCGGTCGTCAGGTTGCGATCCTGAATTTTGGTGTTGTTATAGCTGAGTCCTGCGGTGAGCAGCAGTTGGGTGACTGGCTTAAACTCGGCATCCACTTCAATACCGTAGCCGCGCACATTACGCGCGTTGATCAGGCGGTTGGCATTCACACCGCCGCCGACCGCAGTAAGCTGCGCATTCTTGAGATCATAATAAAAGCCATTGGCGTTAAAACGCCCCTTGCCGTTGGCAAATTCGGTTTTGATGCCCGCTTCATAAGATGTGATCGTTTCCGAGCGGCCCACCGTCACCCCCGATTCGAGCGGAGTCGCGGTGGCGGGCGGGAAGAGGATGCGGCCCTGAATGCTGGGTGCGCGATAACCGCGCGCAACGCGGGTGTAGAGATTTACATCATCCGAGGCTTTGAAATTGGCCGCAATATCCCACGTAACATTATCGTCCTTGACCGAGCGGTTGACGGTGCCAAGCGGATTTTGAAGGAAATTAGGGAATTGCGTATCGCGGCTGCGGACAACATTGTAAGTGCGCTTGTCATCATTATAGCGCAGGCCGCCGGTCAGGCTCAACTGATCGGAGAGCTTATAGGTGAGCGAGCCGAACACGCCGTAAGCCTTGCTCTTCTGGCGCTGGTCAACGGTGATATTGATCCCGCCAACCGCATTGTTTGGATCCCCAAGTGTTGAAAAGTTATCCGACAGGATGCGCAGCGTCTCATCGAAATAGAAAACCCCGCCCTGATAGCTGAGCGCGCCATCGCCGTTGCTGGCGATGCGGAATTCCTGAGTGAACTGCTTGAGCTTGGGCACTGCGTCACGCGTTTCGGCGGTGAAGGGGATGACGCCGGGGCCGGTAAGGTTTGGCGGCAGGAAGGACGCACCAAAGCCGCCATCCACATCGCCAACCGAGCTTGCATCACCGTCCCAATAGCTGGTCACCGAAAAGAGCGAGATCGGCCCAGCATCATAAGTGATCCGCGCGGTGCCATTGTAAGTGTTGACCTCTTGCTTGTTCTGGCCGTCGGTGCTGACCGCAAAGCGGCGGAAATTGGCATTGAGGCCGCGCTGTCCGCGTGTGAAGACATTGGCACGGAAGACGCGCGCAGTGCCGTCAAGCGTGCGTGCTTGGCCGCTCAACAATATATCGAGATCTTCGCTTGGCTTGAGGAGAAGCTGTAGACGCCCTGCAAATTCATCATAGCCTTCAAGCGCATTTTTGGTCGTCCCGCCGGGTAGGACATTGTCGATATAATCATCCTGCCGCTGGTAAAAGAGCGAGAGCCGTGCCGAGACTTTTTCACCCGAAAGATTGCCGCCGACAGCCCCTTCAAGGCTAACCTGATTGAACCGGCCGTATGACGCGCGGAGATAGCCGTTCAAATCCTTGCCGGGCTTGACCGAATCAAATTTGACGATGCCCGCAGGCGTATTGCGGCCAAACAGCGTACCCTGCGGCCCGCGCAACACTTCAACTTGGGCAATGTCAAATACCGGAAAGCCCTTGAGGATCGGATTTTCGAGAACGACATCATCATAGACGAGGCTGACTGGCTGCGACGCGTTGAAATCAAAATCGGTGTTACCAAGCCCGCGAATATAGAAACGCGGGAAGGTGCGACCGAAAGAGGATTCAACAATCAGGCTTGGTACCCGCGCTGAAAGGAAACGAATGTCAGCGCCTGCTGCAGAGATATTGCCAAGCTTTTCGCCGCCAATCGCGGTCACCGAAAGCGGCACATCCTGAAGATTCTCATCGCGGCGCTGCGCCGTTACGATGATTTCGCCAAGCCCGGCTTCATCCTCAGCGGGCGCTGATTGTGCAAGGGCCGGAAACGCTGCCCCTGCAAGCAGGGCGAAAGAAAAAAAGCGGGCAAAGCCGGTAGGGCGCATCGTGAAAACTCCTGCTGCCAATATTAATCGAATGAGTGCCCTGCACTGATGATGGCCACCGCGCGGGTCAAGCAAAGTTTCCCAACGCACGGCGCTTTTCGAACATCTGTTGCACAAATGTGACTTGGATCACATGCTTGGGTAGGATTGCTTAACGCATGGAAACCATGTTTGGCAGGGTTTTGTTAAAGCACGACCAATAGCGCTGACGCAGGGAATCTAGGGAAATTCAAGTGCTTAATGCGTTTCGACGTAATCAATGATTGGCGAAAAACGACGGTTTGCGACGCGTGCAGATGCACGACTGTTTCGCTATGAATGCGAATTGCAGGAAGCCGTCCGCCGGCAGCTCGGTCAAGTCGAAGCGGGCTTGGTCGAGGCCGATGGCGGCCAAGAGCGTATCGTTGCGACTGGCAAGATTGATGTTCTGGCGCGCGATCTTGCCGGTCATTTCGTCGTGATCGAACTCAAAGCCGGGCCATGCCCTCACGGGGCACTTGAGCAAGTGCTGGCCTATTCAAATGACCTTGAGGCCGAAACCGGAACCCCCTGCCGTGCAATCCTTGTCGCCGCGCAATTTTCGGAACGCATCCGCGCAGCAGCAAAGCGCGCGCGTGACATTTCACTGGTCACCTATGAGCTGCGGCTTGGCCTTGCAGTAGAGCTTCCTCAACCGCTGTAAAGGCCGAGCGGCCCTTCACTGCATCATCGGCAACGGCTGTAATGAAATAGGCTGTGCCAGTGCCGCGCGCCGGATTAATCCAAAGCCCCGAACGCAAGCCGTACGCTTCGCCCGGATGGCCGATGCGCCGCTGTCCATCACCAAAAGGATCGTCCTTGCACCCCACCACACCGCTCGCCAGCCTCTGGACGGCAAGGCCGTAGCTGCACCAAAATCCGCCTTCAGTCTCACCGTTCTTACCATTATAGCGCCATAGCGGCGTGATCATTGCCTTATAGGAGGCGCGCCTGAGGAAGCCGCGCCCACGCCCGAGCAACATCTGGCCGATGGTGGCAAGACCCCGTGCACTGACCCGCAATCCACCTTGGGGCGAAAAGAGTGCGCCATTGGTACCGGGCTTATAACCGCTTAGATCGCATGTTCCGTCAGTGGCTGGCACGACGGGGCACACGGGGCGTTTCCCTTGCAAATAATCGCGCCGCACAGCGCCAACCCCGTCAATCAAAACCACCGCGCGCGCAATGCTTGTCTCGCTGCATGTGGTCCAGTTGAAACAGGCGTCAAGCTTGAGCGGGTTGAAAATTAACCGCGCCATGAGCGCATCAAACCGCTCCCCCGTTGCAGCTTCCATCACGCTGGCGATCACCGGAAAATTCAGGTTGGCATATCGGAAATATGTCCCCGGCGGGTGGGCGGCATCCCATGCTTCAGATTGAGCAATACTGGTCTGCACAGCGCCGCCAAGCGGGATCACATACTCAACATTATCAGTGAGGCCAGACTGGTGTGAAAGCAGGTGGCGCAAGGTGATCGGCCTATTGGAGAAGGCCGGATTGCGCAGCCTCCAGCCAAGATATTCCGAAACATCCCGGTCGAGGCCAAGCTTACCCGCATCAACCAATCGCATCACGCCAAGCGCCACAACCAGTTTTGAAACCGAAGCGATGCGCACAGGATCATCGGCAGTCACTTCGCGCGCCGCGAAGGGGTCAGCCAAGCCGGTAGTTGCGCTACTGACGACATAGCGCGCGTTAAATGTCACCACAACTGTAGCGCCAAAACCGCCCGCCCGCGCCGGGGCCATGATTGTCATGGCGGCCAACAGCCCGATGAACAATGCTCTCATGCCTCAAGTCTATCGCACTCGTCGGCACGACGTGCAACTCTGCTTAAAGCGTGATGGCTATCACTAACCTTGCACCCCTTATCATGGTATTGAACGACTCATTAGTAGACATAACGGGCCGCCAATCGTCCACCTCAAAAACTCCAGAAAGGAGTATGTTATGTCCTGCCAATGCTTCATCATCCCCAAAGACGTGCTTGAGCGTTATTCCAAAGATGCTTCATTACCTGCAGCTGATCGCAAACAATTTGCCGAAGCTGCCGATTTTGAAAGCGAATGGCGCAAGGCACGCGCGGTCAATGCAAAGCTCGCGATTTCCGCGCAAAATATGCTTGAGAGCGCATTCCAGGCGGTGTTCCCACCCCCCGTGCTCGTCAATAATTGCAATAATGGAACCGTGCTACCTGGCACCCCAATTGCTAATCCGGGCAGTTCATCGGATGGCACCGCCAAACGCGCGTTTGACGAAACCAAGGCAGTCGCCAATTTCTATAAGAAGGTGTTTGGCCGCAATTCGCTCGATAACAATGGCAAAACCTTGCTCTCGTCAATCCACTTTGGCGTAAATTACAACAACGCCTTTTGGAATGGCAATCATATGACGTACGGTGACGGCGATAATAATATTTTCGTCGATTTCACCAAATCCAATGATGTGATCGCGCACGAGCTGACCCACGGTGTCACCCAGTTTACAGCGCAACTTGCTTACACCAATCAGGCTGGTGGCCTCAACGAAAGCATGTCCGACGTGTTCGGATCAATGTTCCGGCAGTGGCGTTCAGATCAGAACGTCAAGCAGGCCGATTGGCTGATCGGTAAGGATATCATGGGGCCAAGCGCGATTGCGCAGGGCTTTACCTGTCTGCGCGACATGGCGAATCCGGCCGCTGCTCACGCCCTTGCCCCGCAACCTACGCATTTCAGCCAATATCAAAACGGGATGGATCCGCATGAAAGCAGCGGCATTCCAAATTTTGCTTTTTACAAAGCCGCCAAGGCATATGGCGGAAAAAGCTGGGAAAAGGTTGGCAAGGTCTGGTATAAAGCCCTTGCAGGCTATGTAGCGTCACCCAATTTGAAGATGTTGGCTTTTGCAAACCGCACACGTCGGCAGGCTAGGCTTATGTTTCCTGGTGATGCTGCTTTATACAATGCCATCAATAACGCATGGAAAGCCGTCGGCCTGTAAGGCGGCCCGTGTTGAAAGGCCGCGCGATATGGGCATACTCAAGGTTGAACGTATCGGCGGCCTAGGCGGTTTTGGCAGTGCTCGATCACGATTAAAAAGCTACGGCGAAATCGCGTTTTCGACGTTGCCGCTTAGCGATCAAAAGGCGGTTGAAGCCCTGTTCAGAACCGCCGGGAAAATACCCCTATCACCGATGCGCGATGGGTTTAGCTACCGCATAACCCGTGACGGCGGGGCGGCGGGCAAGGCCGTCATCGTTCCCGAGGGTGAAATGCCTCCCGCCCTTATTGCCTGTGTTAAAGACCGGATCGGCTAAGCCGGCCCCATTCGGAACGCGCACAGCTTATTGCCATCAAGATCCCGGAAATAGGCCGCATAAAAAGCCTGCGGCCCCTCTTCACCGCGCAAGCCCGGCGCGCCTTCACAGGTGCCGCCAAGTGCAAGCGCCTTGGCGTGTAGCGCATCAACCTTGGCGCGTTCATCAACGGTGAGCGCCAGCATATTACCATTGCCAGCTGTTGCAGCTTGCTTGTTATGGGGATTGGTGACGGCGATGCCGGGCTTGTCAAACGCAACGCCCCAGAGCGTAAAGCCACCGAGATCATCGCCAAATTCCATCATGCGCTTTGCGCCAATCTCCCCAAGCAGCGCATCGTAGAATGCGCGTGCACGCGGCAGGTTATCACTACCAAGCGTTGCATAGCCAATCATATCTCTATCCCCACTATTACCGTTTAGCCAAAGGCGCTGCCGCCCACAGACAGCGGTGCGAACCGGATCAATCGGCTGGTCAGCACTGCGGCCTGACGGTGCACCACAGCGATTTTATACGCCGGATCGGTGACCATTTCGAGAAAGGCCGCAGCGGTCGGATAATAGGCGATAAAGCTTGTATCCCAACGGGCTTCATCAGGGCCGATAAGCACGGCCTCCATGTGTCCGCGCCAGATGATGATGCCGCCAACGCGTGAGAAAACCGGTGCGCTGGTGCGGCCATATTCGGCATAGGCCTGCGCGCCGGTTAAGCCTTTGCCTGCGTGAGCATGACCATCAGGGTAGGCCGCATCCTCCCGAAAGCGCAGCAGATTGAGCATATTGACCGGCATATCGCGCGGGAGTGATTTGAAGAAATCAAACTGCGCGCGTTCTGGGTCAACATGCTCATCCTGTATCATAATCTGCTTTCTATGCTCAGCGTGACGGGGTGAAATTTGGCTTTGGCGTCAGTGACGTGCCACCAATTTCAAAGGCATGACCAGCGGCAAGCACCTTTGCATCAGCCCATTTGAGACCAATGAACGAGAGCCCGACGGGCAAGCCGTTCGTCAGCCCCATTGGCACGGTCAAGTGCGGATAGCCTGCAACTGCCGGGCGCTGGCTTGCGCTTGGCCCGATAAAGGCGTCACCCGCACCAAGCGTTGTTCGCCACGCAACCCCGTTGGTTTGCGTGACCAACACATCAAGCAGATTGCTCGAAAACAACCGATCTAGCCCATCGGTGCGCGATAACCGCCGTGCCGTCGCTAGGGCTGAAGTGTAAGTGGTTGTATTAAGGCCTGTCGTGTTCTGTGACGCTAAAAAAGTCTCCTGTCCAAAAAACTGAAGTTCAGTCGCGGCGTTGGCGTTATTAAAAGCGATCAGATCGGCCAACGTCCGGTGCGGCACCAGACCGGTTGGTAAGCCTTGCAGGTAGCGGGCAATATCAACCTTAAATTCGGTCAGGAGCACGGTGTTTTCTGCCGAACCCAGCGTACCTGCCGAAGGATATGTGACCGAAACCACCGTCGCGCCTGCATTGCGCAGCCTTGTGATTGCAGCCGAAATCAGCCCCTCATCAGTGCCCGTCGTCCGGATGACACCGACGCGTAGTCCGCGAAGGCCGTTAGCGCTGAGGGCTGCAACATAATCGACCTTGCGTGCATCGGCCTCAACCGTGGCTGGATCCGTCGGATCACTTCCCGCCATTGCGGTCAACATGATCGCCGCGTCACGCACGGTGAGCGTCATTGGCCCGGCGGTATCCTGGCTGCGGCTGATCGGGACGATGCGTGACCGCGAGACAAGTCCAACAGTTGGCTTGAAGCCGACAACGCCGTTCACCGAGGAAGGACAGACAATTGAGCCGTCAGTCTCAGTGCCAACTGCGCCCGATGCCAGTCGCGCCGCCATGCCGGCAGCGCTTCCTGAGGACGAACCACAAGCGTTGTGTGTCAGCAGGTACGGATTGCGCGTCAAGCCGCCAGTGAGGCTATAGCCGCTGGTTGAGCGATTGCCGCGAAAATTCGCCCATTCAGAAAGGTTGGTTTTGCCAAGGATGATCGCGCCTGCCGCGCGCAGCCGTGCGACCATTGGCGCATCGCGGCGCGTGTTGTTGTTCCGAAGCGCAAGCGATCCAGCGGTCGTCGCCATATTGTCCGAGGATTCGATATTATCCTTGAGGAAAATCGGAATCCCGTGGAGCAGCCCGCGCACCCGCCCTGCCGCGCGTTCAGCATCAAGTGCACGCGCCTGCGCGAGGATATCGGGATTCGTCACAATCACCGCGCGGATCGCCGGCCCTGCATCGTCAATCGCCGCAATCCGCGAAAGATAGGCCCGAACCAGCGTCTCGCTCGTCGTTCGACCGGCGGCAAGATCAGCCGCATTTTCCGACAGTGTTTTTGGTAGCGCGGTTTGCGCCGCGAGTGGCTGCGCGAAAGCCGCGACCGCTGCTACACATCCAAATATTGTAATCGCCTTTTGCATGACCCGTCCTCTTATTATTGTTGAAGGCGGGGAGTTTGCCCGATCAGAGGTATGGATGCAAGATGGTATGGAGGAGCTTTTGCATCAAGCGAGTACAGCACCGCCAGCAAAGTTGTAAGGGTCAATCCCCTGCGCGCGATACGCCTTGTGAGCGTGTGCATAATGAACCGACGCACCGATATTCATTCGTGCGCGGGCGGCATCAAGTGGCTCGGCGAGCAGCGCCACGACATCCTGACGGTAGATCGGCTCGGCAGCTTTACCAAGGCAGAGCGCCTCGCGCACCGCAGCGAATACCGGCGCATCGGCCTTCACCCTCCGCCATAATTCGAACGCGCCTGCCCAGGCGAGGAATCCGTCTGTCCATGCACGGTACTGTCCATAGGAAAAACCAAGCGCACATTGCTCGCCAAGCGGATCGCGGCCGTAACCAGTCAGCACATGCACAAGATCATGTGTGTCGCGCAACCGATCATAAAACCACTGGGCCTGATCGTCATAACGCGGTCGTCCCGCCTTCGCGCTTTCGGCAACCAAACCAGCCGCCGACAATCCTTCAGAACGCATAAACGCGACATAAGCATGGGCAACCGAGCCGTTCGGCATCGCCAGCAGCCGATCATGATCATCAAGCAGATCGGGAAGATTGGGCTGGGTCGCAATCAATCTTGCGCCTTGTTCGCCTTCGCAAAATGCACGCAAAATCCCAGCGAACCCCGCGCTTGGCAGGCATTCGGTCATATGAAAGACCTGTTCGGTATCTTCCTTATTGGACACAAGCTTTTGAAAATGTCCAAGCGCCTTGAACGGGCGCAGGCGGCGCGCAGGACGAAGCGGGTGATAAAGCGGAGGTGCAATTGTCATGAGTGGGAAATGGCAACTGCTGACATAAATGTCAATAGTATTTTCCCGCTACGCCTGTCGCGCCCATTGCCCCCCGTTTGATAGCCGCCTATGTTCTCTCTATGTCCATTACCATCCGCACGAGCCTGGCTGAGCCTGAAACCGGCGCTGAGTTTATTCCCCATCGCCCTGCGCGCCCGCCCAAGGCCGAAGGTGGGAAACGCTTTGAAATCGTAAGCGATTATACGCCTGCCGGTGACCAACCGACCGCAATCGCAGAGCTTGTAACAGGCATCACGGCGGAAGAGCGCGATCAGGTGCTGCTCGGTGTGACGGGTTCGGGCAAGACCTTCACCGTTGCCAAGGTGATTGAGGCGTTACAGCGGCCCGCGCTGATCCTAGCCCCCAACAAGATTTTGGCCGCGCAGCTTTACGGCGAATTCAAAAGCTTTTTCCCGAATAACGCGGTCGAATATTTTGTCAGCTATTATGACTATTACCAGCCTGAAGCCTATGTCGCACGCTCGGATACGTACATCGAAAAGGAATCTTCCGTAAATGAAGCGATTGACCGGATGCGACACTCCGCCACGCGCTCGCTGCTTGAACGCGATGATGTAATTATCGTCGCTTCGGTTTCGTGTCTCTACGGGATCGGGTCAGTCGAGACTTATTCGGCGATGATTTTTGATCTCAAGAAAGGTGGCACCGCCGACAGCCGCGAGATCATCCGTAAGCTGGTCAGCCTGCAATATAAGCGCAATGACGCCGCATTCGCGCGCGGGAATTTCCGTGTGCGCGGCGACAGCCTCGAAATCTTCCCCTCGCATTATGAAGACACCGCGTGGCGGATCAGCTTCTTTGGCGATGATATTGAGGAAATTACCGAGTTTGATCCACTCACGGGCAAGAAAATCGCCAACCTCGATTTCATCCGCATTTATGCCAATAGCCACCATGTCACCCCAGGCCCGACGCTCAAACAAGCGATGGAAGCGATCAAACTTGAATTGGAAGTCCGCCTCAAAGAAATGGTCGAGGAGGGCAAACTGCTTGAGGCGCAGCGGCTTGAACAACGCACCAATTTCGATCTTGAGATGATCGCGGCCACCGGCAGTTGCGCAGGGATCGAAAATTACAGCCGCTTCCTCTCGGGCCGCCTGCCCGGCGAACCGCCGCCGACTTTGTTTGAATATCTCCCCGAAAATGCGTTGCTGTTCGTTGATGAAAGCCATGTGAGCATTGGCCAGATCAACGGCATGTCGCGCGGCGACCACCGCCGCAAGCTGACGCTCGCTGAATATGGTTTCCGCTTGCCAAGCTGCATTGACAACCGCCCGCTTCGCTTCAACGAATGGGATGCGATGCGCCCGCAGACCACTTATGTCAGCGCGACGCCGGGCAATTGGGAGATGGAACGTGTGCAGGGCGTGTTCGCCGAACAGGTCATCCGCCCGACCGGGCTGATTGACCCGCCGGTCGAAATCCGCCCGACCGAAGATCAGGTGCAGGACTGTATCAACGAATGCCGCAAGGTTGCGGGCGAGGGATACCGCACACTCGTCACCACGCTCACCAAGCGGATGGCCGAGGATTTGACTGAGTTTATGCATGAGGCTGGCTTGCGCGTCCGCTACATGCACTCCGACGTTGAGACGCTTGAGCGGATTGAGCTAATTCGTGATCTGCGGCTTGGCGTCTATGATGTTCTCGTCGGCATCAACTTGCTGCGTGAGGGATTAGACATCCCCGAATGTGGTTTGGTGACGATCCTCGATGCTGACAAGGAAGGCTTTCTGCGTTCCGAAACCTCGCTGATCCAGACGATTGGCCGCGCCGCGCGCAATGTTGATGGCCGCGTCATTCTTTATGCAGACCGGATGACGGGCAGCATGGAACGCGCGATTCGCGAAACCGACCGGCGACGTGAAAAGCAAATCGCCTATAACCTTGAACACGATATCACCCCGGCATCAATCAAACGCAACATCGCCGACATCATCGGCGATGTTTCAAACCGCGATAGCGTTTTGGTCGAAATCGAGGATGGCCCCGCACACATGGTCGGCCACAATCTCCGCGCCTATATCGAAGATCTTGAAAAGCAGATGCGCAAAGCGGCAGGCGATCTTGAATTTGAAGAGGCAGGCAGGCTCCGCGATGAAATCCGGATGCTTGAGCAAAGTGAACTCGGCATTCCGGTCGATCAGCAAAAAGCACCAATGATGGGCAGGAGTAACGAAGGCAAGCCCGGAACACGCAAAACGCGCTTTGGCAAAACGCAGAGCTTTAAAGGGCGGCGGGGGCGTTGATATAGCGCTACCTGTTCGCAACCTGCATGCAGCGCTTCGGGCACCGTGGCAGTTAACCAGTGACTATCCGTAATTTCTCAAGCTCAGCACGATATCCATCGGCGAGCGGTTTAGCCGCGCCACCTATGCCCTGATAGACCAGCACCGTATCGCATGTCGCAATACATACCCCACCCTGAAAGGCCCCTTGTTCGATCACCCAACTTGATGTGTTGATCCGGCCAACCCCGCTGGCGATCAGAACATCGTCGGGGAAATGGCCTTCACGCAGATAGTTAATCTCTACCGCTGCAACGAGCCAGCGCTCGCCCTTCAAGCGCAATCTTCTTTCGTCGAGCGAGCGGTTAAATCGCACCCGGCCATTTTCAAACAGTGCGGCATAAGCAACATTGTTCAAATGGCCGAGAAAATCCATGTCGCCAAAACGCGTCTGGGTAATCGCCGAGAATGGGTAGCTTGCAGGATTAAGGCGATACAGCGATGGCTTGGCCATCAGAGCCCGCTTGGGAACAGATCAATCTTGCCGATAGGAACGCCCTTCAACCGCAGGATTGCATAGGCCATCGACAAGTGAAAATGGATGTTTGTGGTCGCAAATCCGGTCAACCACTGGCTAGCCGGTAATGTTGGTTCCATGATGTCACCAAGCTTGAACGTGATCGGCGTGTCTTCGCGGTCGTTGATCTGGTCAGGCGTGATGCCGCCCAGAAATGCGCGGGCATCAGCAATCGCTGCCTTGAAGCCCGCAACGTCAAGTGCTGCCCCTTCAACCGACTCAGGAACAGCAACGCCCGCTGCACGCGCTACCCAGCCATTGCTGAAATTGATGATAACCGCCAATTGAAAGCTAAGCGGGTTCATATCCTCGACAAGCTGCCAGCCAAGCATTTCCTGCCCGGAAATGCCCTTTTCACTAGCGAAGGCCAAGCCCTTGCCCAGAATATGGTCGGCAGTTTCAAGTGCGCGGACGTAGATTGCGACAAAGCTATAGAGGCTGGTCATATGATATTCCTTTGGAAGCACGGTGACGCTTCAATATCGCCGCCGTGCGCTTTTTCAGATCAGCGTGGAGCCATGCGAATGGCACCGTCAAGGCGGACGTCTTCACCATTGAAATAGCCATTTTCGATCATCGTGAGCGCGAGCCCAGCATATTCCTCTGGCTTGCCCAAACGCTTGGGGAAAGGCACCGAAGCGGCAAGCGCATCCTTCACCTGCTGCGGCGCACCCATCATCAGCGGCGTTTCAAAGATGCCGGGCAGGATCGTATTGACGCGAATGCCTTCGCTCATCAGATCGCGCGCAATGGGGAGTGTCATCCCGATCACGCCCGCCTTCGACGCCGAATAAGCAACTTGGCCCATCTGGCCATCTTCGCCAGCAACTGATGCTGTATTGACAATCGCACCGCGCTCGCCGTCTTCATTCTGCGGATCAAGTGTCATCATACCTGCCGCCGAAAGCGCGATACAGCGGAACGTACCGACCAAGTTGATCTGGATCAGCCAGTTGAACGCGTCCGCCGGATAATGCTTGATGCTGCCATCCTGCTTGGAGCGGCTCGCTGTTTTCATCGCAGAGCCTGTGCCAGCACAATTGACGAGGATGCGTTCCTGGCCGTGCGCGGCGCGCGCCTTTTCAAAGCCAGCGACAACGCTTTCGTCCGAGGTGACATTCACTTCGCAAAAGACGCCGCCAATTTCCTTGGCCATTGCCTCACCTTTTTCGGCTTGAAGATCAAAGATTGCGACCTTCACGCCCTTTGCCGCAAGCGCGCGGGCCGTGGCGGCACCAAGGCCAGAAGCGCCGCCGGTGATGACGGCGGATACAGTTGAATCAAGTTTCATGGTTTGGGTTCCTTCAAATTTGAAAATTTAGAGCCGTTCAACAATCGTGACATTGGCGACGCCGCCACCTTCGCACATTGTTTGAAGGCCGTATTTGCCGCCGCGCGTCTTGAGCGCGTTAACAAGTGTTGCCATCAGCTTGGTACCCGAAGCGCCGAGTGGATGGCCAAGCGCAATCGCGCCGCCATTGACATTGAGCTTGCCGGGGTCTGCGCCAACATGTTTGAGCCAAGCAAGCGGCACGGGAGCAAAAGCTTCATTAACTTCGTAAAGATCAATTTCGCCAATTTTCATGCCTGCGCGCTGCAATGCCCGATCGGTCGCAAAGAGCGGCTCTTCAAGCATGATCACAGGATCGCCTGCCGTTACCGTGAGGTTATGAATCCGCGCGATTGGCGTCAGGCCATGTTCTTTCAGCGCGGCCTCAGACACGATCAGCACCGCCGACGCGCCATCGCAAATCTGGCTTGATGAGGCGGCGGTAACCGTGCCGCCCTCCTGAAGCAGTTTCACGCCCGCGATGCCTTCCAGCGTCGCGTCCATGCGGATGCCCTCATCAACACCGTGCTTGATAATGCCTTCGGGTGTTTCGACATCGAGCACCAAAATTTCGTTGGCAAAGGCACCAGCCTCGGTGGCTAACCTGGCGTTCACATGGCTCTTGAATGCAAATGCATCGAGATCATCCTTGGTGAAACCATGCTTTTTCACGATCATTTCAGCGCCCATAAACTGGCTGAACATGATGCCGGGAAAGGCCTCCTCAAGCCGGGGAGATTTATAATTGCCAAGCCCTTCTTTCATGTGGAGCATCGCGGTTGAACCCATCGGGACACGCGTCATGCTTTCAACGCCCGCTGCGATCACCATGTCCATTGTTCCAGACATTACGGCTTGCGCTGCAAACTGCATCGCCTGCTGCGATGAGCCGCATTGACGGTCAATCGTGACCGCAGGCACCGAGTTTGGGAGGCTGCGCGCGGCAAGGACGGCATTGCGACCAACCTGCATCGCTTGCTGACCCCCTTGGCCAACGCAGCCCATAATGACGTCTTCGACCCGTGCGCCGTCAATCCCGGTGCGCGCGACGATGGCATCAAGCGTTGCCGCCGCCATATCTACAGGGTGCCATCCGGCGAGTTTCCCGCCGCGCTTGCCGCCTGCGGTACGAACGGCATCAACAATATAGGCTGTGGCCATAGGTTTGATCCTTGCGTTTGAGAAGAATGAGAATCCTCTTGCGCAAATTGACGTTAACGGCAAGTGAAACTTGCAGATGCAATTTTCGATCGATGAGGGAACCATCATGAACGTATCCGAAGCCGTCGCTTATCGTCGATCCGTTCGCGGTTTCCTTGATACGCCTGTTGATATCGCTTTGATAAATGACATTATCGAGCGGTCGGCCCGCGCGGCGACAGGTGGTAATCTCCAGCCGTGGCATATTGATCTGGTTCACGGCGAATCGATGGTAAAACTCAAGGCAGTCATGGCCCAAAAAATTGCCGCGCGTGAGAGCGAAGCGCCCGAATATAATATTTACCCGCCCAAGCTAAGCGATCCCTATGAAAGCCGCCGCTTTGAAGTTGGGGAAATGCTATATGGCACCATTGGTATCGCGCGCGAAGATCGCAAGGGCCGTGCGGTCTGGTTTAGCCGTAATTTTCAATTCTTTAACGCGCCTGTTGGCCTGTTCCTGACGCTCGACCGGCAGATGGGGCCGCCGCAATGGGGCGATGCGGGCATGATGCTCCAGAATATTATGTTGCTGCTGTGTGAGGCAGGACTCGATAGCTGCCCGCAGGAATGCTGGGCGGTCTATCCACAAACCATACGTAGCTTCCTTGGTACGCCCGAGAATCGCATCTTATGGACGGGCATGGCGATTGGTCACAAAGACATAAATGATCCCGCCAATGCGCTTATCCCGACGCGCGCACCAACCAAAGAATGGTTGACCACACACGAGTGATTGACTTCGCTTTCGTCCTTCGCCATTGGCCTGCGCTTGCCAAAGCGCACCAATGGACAGGTGGCCGAG
>JBBTEI010000023.1:0-20310 GCA_038042405.1 Pseudomonadota bacterium | reverse complement strand
GCTTTATGCCGCAAGTGATGCGCCGTTTGTGATCGCCGAAAGCGGTAAGTCATTCTACCGGCTTGATGATGCGGTCAAATCCGTCGGAGATGGTGACGCGACGATCACCATTGCCCCCGGCACCTATCCTGACTGCGCAATCCAGACTGGCGGCAACATCACCTTCCGTGCAGAAGTCGCTGGTCGGTCGGTATTCGATGGCGGCATTTGTGAGGGCAAGGCAGCGCTCGTGCTGCGCGGTCGTTCGGCGCGGGTTGAGGGGTTGGTGTTTCAAAATATGCGAGTGCCCGAAGGCAATGGTGCTGGTATCCGGCTTGAGCAGGGCGATTTGCTTGTCACCAACGCGATGTTCCGCAATTCGGAGCAAGGCATACTTTCAGCGCCTGACCCAGCGTCGCAAGTGACCGTTGATCGCTCAACCTTTTCCGGGCTTGGCCGCTGTGACCGTGACTTGGCCTGTGCACACTCAATTTACATTGGTGATTACGGCTCGCTCACCGTCACGCGGAGCCGCTTTGAGCGTGGGCGCGGCGGCCATTATGTCAAAAGCAACTCTGGCCGCGTGTCGATCAGCGATTCAAGCTTTGATGACACCCAAGGATCAGCAACCAATTACATGATCGATCTGCCCTCAGGGGCTATCGGCACGATTACGCACAATGTTTTCGTTCAGGGTAAGAATAAAGAAAACTACTCTGCGTTGATTGCTGTTGCTGCCGAAGCGCGGACGCACCGTTCGTCTGGCCTCGTGATTACTGACAACGATGCAAGCATCGCTCCGGGGCTTAATCGAAACTCAGTATTCGTTGCGGACTGGAGCCGCGAACCGCTCAAGATCGGCCCGAATCGGTTAGGGCCGGGGTTGAAGGCGTTCGAGGTGCGCTAGGCCAAAAGGCTCATGATTGAGTGGAATTCATTGATATTCTAATTCTTGGTTATTTGCGCTGAGCCGTTCGTGTCGAGCGCTTCTTGGCAGGCAGTCGAAGGACTCGACACGAACGGGTAGGGATTGTTTCCATCCAGTCATGACAAACGATCGTCCCCAGTTGACCCGGCAATCGCCTCTGCTATAGGCGCGGTTCCCGTTTGGGGCGGAGTAGCTCAGCTGGTTAGAGCAGCGGAATCATAATCCGCGTGTCGGGGGTTCAAGTCCCTCCTCCGCTACCATATTTTCCCGGCAATTTATTCCTATATTGGGCGGCATGAGCAAAACCATTCAAACACGCATGTTGATCCTTGGATCGGGCCCGGCTGGCCTTTCAGCCGCAATTTATGCCGCGCGTGCTGGCTTAAAGCCAATCGTGGTTCAGGGCATTCAGCCCGGTGGACAACTTACCATCACCACAGACGTCGAGAATTATCCCGGCTTTCGCGATGTGGTGCAAGGCCCGTGGCTGATGGAAGAAATGACCGCGCAGGCCGAACATGTTGGCACAACGATGGTCTATGACATCATCGTCGATGTTGACGTGTCACAGCGCCCGTTCAAGCTTATAGGCGATGGCGGCGATATTTATCTCTGTGATACGCTCGTGATCGCTACTGGAGCGCAAGCACGCTGGCTTGGCCTTGAAAGCGAAACCGCGATGCAGGGCAAGGGCGTTTCGGCCTGTGCAACGTGCGACGGGTTCTTTTATCGCGGCAAAAAGGTTGCGGTAATCGGCGGCGGCAATACGGCGGTTGAAGAAGCTTTGTATATGACCAACCATAGCCAAGACGTCACCGTTATCCACCGCCGCGATACATTCCGCGCCGAAAAAATCCTCCAAGAGCGGCTGTTCGCGCACCCAAGCATCACTGTGCTGTGGAATAAAGCGATTGAGACATTTGTGGGCGGCGGTGATCCGGTTGGGCTGGTTGGGCTTGATCTTAAAGATACGGTGACTGGCGAAATTTCGCGGCTTGATGTTGACGGCGCGTTCGTTGCGATTGGCCATAAGCCAGCGACCGAGGTTTTCGTTGATCGCCTGCCAATGGATAGCGATGGCTATCTGTTGGTTGAGGTTGGCAGCACGCGTACGAGCATTCCCGGCGTCTTTGCGGCAGGCGATGTGACTGACAAGATTTACCGTCAGGCGGTTACAGCCGCTGGGATGGGCTGCATGGCGGCACTTGATGCCGAGAAATTTCTCGCGCACGCCGAATTTGCCGCGCGGGGGTGATCAGGGCTGACTGAGCGTTTCGATGATTGTATCACGAAGCACCGCATAGTCACTCGCAGTTGCAAAACTGTGTGATGCGCTGGCGAGTTTCTTGATTTTGATATCGCTCCGCCTCCGCGCCGCCGAAAATGCTGGGCCATTCCAGGCATCGATAAAGGCAATCGCAGTGCCGTCCTGTTCGGCGAGTAAAATCGTCACCGGCCCCTCGACTACAGCCAGCCCAGCGGCGACATCATGGGCGAGCGGTGAGGGGACTTGCGGTTTGGCGATCCGCATCAGGCCGCCGATGAGCTTGCGGAGATTGATCGTGCCGGTGAACAGCCCAATCCACGCCTTGGGGTCTTTCATCCGCTCGCTATAGCGCGCGCGGATCGCTGCGGGCGGCGGCAAATCGTCGGTCGGTTCGATGATCCAGATATTGGTGAGGATATGCGCGGCGATCCCCGCCGGTCGGTGAAGCAACAGTGCGGACGCCGCATCGCAATTGCCGAATACGACGATCCGCGTCAGTTCTGGGCAGGCATCGCGAAGGGCTTTGATGGCGGCGGCGATATCGGGGCCACTTTTGGTGAAGCCGCCATTTTCGCCTTCGCTATCGCCAATGCCGCGCCGATCAAAGCGGAACACCGGATAGCCAGCAGCGGCGATATCGCCTGCGAGTTTCGCCATGCCCCGGTGCGCGCCGATACGGATTTCATTGCCGCCAGAGACGATGAGCAGCCCAGTTTTTGAATGTGCAGAGTCGAGCGTCGCCGTGAGGGCGTGCCCTTCGCAGGTAAAATTCAGCGGGCGGCGCACTGTGTCACCCAATCGGTCAGATCAGCGACGAGCGCCGCTGCAAGTTCGGGGTCATCTCCTGGTTCGGCGCGGCGCCAAAGCGGCGACCCCGCGATTTTGGCGTCGGCTTCACCCGCGTCGCTTTCAAGCCGAACTGTGCGCAGTGGAGCCGGTGGAATGGGTGGAATCATTTGAAGCACATTCAGGAAATCGTCGCTGATCGGATGTCCGGCATAAAGCTGCGGATCGTCGTCACTCCCGCCAAGCTGAGTCCGTTTGAGGTCACGGACAATCCGTGCGCCGGTTTCTGGAGCAAAGCGCCAATAGCCGTTTGCTGCTAAGCCATCGTCAAGCAGTGCGCCGCCGCGTAGTGAGGCAATGACGACTGGATTGACCATTTCGGAGAATGCCGACAGTGCCTCGTGCCAGTCTGAAAACAAAACGTCGTGAATGTTAGCCAAGCTTTCGCCGGTTCCCGGAAGGTTTGGCAAAGCTGAGCCAATCCCGTTTGCAGCTAGCCCACGCATTACGCTGGCCAGCAGTCGACGGCATCGATTGGCTTCTTCAAATAAAGGTTCTATTAAAATAATTTGTACTGGATATTTTACGCCGTGTCTGAGGTATAACTCATCGCCACCGCGCCATGAGTAGGTGTTACTCACCCGCTGACTTTGGCTTCGAGGAAGCGGGTGAGGCTGCCGAAACTTTCGAGCATTTCGCCGTCAAGCTCATCATCCTCGATGATGATCCCAAGCCGATCTTCAAGTTCAGTCAACAGATTGGCGACCGCCATTGAATCAAGCTCAGGCAGGGTGCCGAACAGACCGCTGTCGCCGTCAAGCGCATCGGCGCGCGCGGGGCTTAACCCGAGTACATCAACAAGAACGCCCCGCACGATCGTATCGACGTTATGCTGTTGTGTCGTCACGCTCAATCACCCCTGTACCGTATCGATTGCGCGTTAGCGTCCGCGCGCGCGCGCGACAAGCACCGAGATGAGTGCGCGCGCCGCCCCAATCAGCCCGCTGGCGCGCCGTGGATTATAGGCGTCTATCCGGTCAAGCGGTGTACTCGCATCCATCCAATCGGCTTTGTAAGGCTCGTCGCCAGTGCCAAAATCAATCACATCAACCGCGTCTTGATCAATAACGTGCTGAAATAGCGCGCGTGACAGGATAGTGCCTGGCGAAAGTTCGCGCGCACTTTCACGGTGGGCGAGCTTGTGAATATAGGCCGTGCCGCCTTCAACCGTCCAATATTGCGCGGCGACGGCAACGCCCTCCAATCGGCAAACCCCGAGCCTGAGACAGCCAGCCGCGCCTTCAAAAACGGCAGTTTCGCGTAGAAACGCAGGCGCGCCCTCTTCGGGTTTCCAGCTATCGGCGTAAACGGCTTCAAATTCTTCCCATGCCGTTTCATCAAACTGATCGTAGATGATGACGTTAAAATCGGCCTTGCTATTTTTACGCTTAAAGGTGCTGCGCAATTGGCCGGGGCGCGCGGCCCAGTATTCATCGAACGAAAGCCCGGAAACACGCGCTTTCCAGCTTGTTGACGTCTGATTGGCGAATACCAGCCAGCCCGCACGTTTGAAGGCCTGTGCTAATAGCGTCGAAGTGCCATCCTCACGCGGAACCGGGCTGAGTGTGATCTGCTGCGGCGAATCGCGCATTGCCCGGATTCGCTTGGCAATTGCAGTGAGCATTATCAGCTTACGTGCATCATCGGGGTTGCCCGCAAATACCGGACGAAACCCGGTTGTGTACCAATTGGCCAGCGCTTCAAACCGGCAATTGCCGACATATTGAAGCATCAGCCAGACGAGCTTTCCATCGGATGCGGCACGGGCGATAAGTGGTGTTGTTTTTGCCGAAGCATGATTGGCCAGTCGCCGAAACCAGTCGATCCGATCGTAGAGAATTGGCTGGGCTTCGCGCGATAGCTGCGCCGTTGGATCAAGGTTTGCAGCATCAAGACTGGTTAGCAATTCTCCCTTAACCCACACCATGCTAGAGACGTCCCACAGATTAAAACTCTACTCAATCAAGGATCAATTTTGCCTGCCTTAGATCCAACTCCAAGACCGCTCGACCACTTGGTGAGTTTGGGTTCCAATAATGACGCCGCGTTAATAAGCCGTGATCAGTCGTTCAACTATGACGCGCTTCACGGGGTTGTTGGAAAAATGGCGACGGCCTTGATCGCGCAAGGGCTAATCGCTGGAGACCGTGTGGCGACTTGGCTCCCTAAAACGGTCGAGACGTGCGTGATGCCGCTCGCGGCGGCGCGCGCTGGGCTGGTGCATGTGCCGATCAATCCGCTACTCAAACGCGCGCAGGTGGCGCATATATTGGCCGATAGCGGCGCGCGGATGCTGATCACGGGCAAGGGCAGGGTGAATGCGCTTGAGCCGGATGATTGCCCCGAAGGTTGCGCGCTTTTGCTTGAGGATGCGCTGCGCACTGCGATGGCGGCGGTTGTGCCGATGCCGCTGTCGGCGCGCGATCCAGCCGAACTTGCGGCGATTCTCTATACCTCTGGCTCAACGGGCAAGCCGAAGGGCGTGATGCTCAGCCATGCCAATATGTGGCTCGGCGCGATTAGTGTCGCGCATTATTTAGGCCTTACGCGCGCTGACCGTGTACTCGGTGTTTTGCCGCTTAGTTTTGATTACGGCCAGAATCAGTTGCTTTCGACGTGGGCGGCAGGCGCTGCGGCGGTTCCGCTCGATTATCTTCTCGCCAAGGACGTGGCAAAAGCGGTTGAGCGGTACGAGATTACGACACTCGCGGGGGTGCCTCCGCTATGGCTGCAACTGCTTGATCATGATTGGCCGCCAGAAAGTGCGGCGCGACTGCGGCGGATTACCAATTCGGGTGGTGCGCTGACCCCTGCGCTTATTGATCGACTCCGCGTGCATTTTCCGGCGGCGGATATCGTGCCGATGTACGGCCTGACTGAGGCGTTTCGTTCAACATGGCTTGATCCCGCGCACGTTGCGGCGCATCCGACATCAATGGGCCGTGCCATTCCTTTTGCAGAAATCCTTGTTATTCGCGGCGATGGCCGCGTGGCGGGGGATGATGAACCCGGTGAGCTTGTCCATAGCGGGCCACTCGTGGCGCAGGGCTATTGGAATGACGCGGAGCGTACTGCGGTGCGTTTTCGGCCAGCGCCGCACGCTTCGGAATATGGCGGCACGGCAGTCTGGTCGGGCGATACGGTGCGGCGCGACGGACAAGGGCTGCTGTATTTTGTTGGGCGCGATGATGAAATGATCAAGGTTTCGGGCAACCGGATCAGTCCATCAGAGATTGAAGAGACAGCCGCTGCAAGCGGTGTTGCGGCAGAAGCGGTGGCTTTTGGCGTGGCTGATGAACGGTTGGGGCAGGCGGTGGTGCTGGTTGTATGCGGCGACGGATCAAACGAAGCTGTGCTGCGCGATTATCTCAAGCATGAGCTGCCCGGCTATATGGTGCCGCGCGAAATTATTTGGCGTGATGGCTTGCCGCGCAACGCCAATGGCAAATTTGACCGCGCGGCAATCAAGGCGGGGGCCGCCACATGAAACCAATGGGCACTATCCCGGCACATTTTGCGGCGGATGACGCAGGACGGCTGATAATTGGCAGCGAAGATGTGGAAACGCTTGCCGCGTGTGCGGGCAATACGCCGCTGTTCGTTTATGATTTCGCGCTGATCAAAGCGCGGATCGCGCGATTTCGCGCCGCGTTTCCGGACAGCCTCGCGCTCCACTATGCGATTAAGGCCAATCCGATGCCTGCGCTGCTCACAGCGATTGCGCCGCTTGTTGACGGGCTTGATGTCGCGTCATCGGGTGAGATGGCGCTGGCGCTCACATCGGGCGGGCGGCATATTTCGTTCGCGGGGCCGGGCAAGCGTGACCGTGAGCTTGAGGCCGCGATTGTCGCGGGCGTCACGCTCAATCTCGAATCTGAAGGCGAGGCGCACCGCGCGCTGACAATTGCTGACCGCCTCGGCACCGCGCCCAAGCTCGCGGTGCGGGTCAATCCCGATTTTGATCTGCGTGGCTCGGGGATGCGGATGGGCGGCGGGGCAAAGCCATTTGGGGTTGATGCTGACCGGGCGGCGGCGCTCGTCAAATCGCTGATCGCGGCAGGCGCAGATTGGCGCGGGTTTCATATTTTTGCCGGATCACAAGCGCTTGACGCCGAAGCCATCGCAACGACGCAGGGGCAAACGCTTGATTTGGCCGCCTCGCTTGCCGATGCGATTGGCGCGGTGCCGCCGCTGGTCAATCTGGGCGGCGGATTTGGCATTCCTTATTTTCCCAAAGACATTCCGGTTGATCTTGAGCGGGTAGGCGAAGCACTTGCTGCGCGATTGAATGGACTGCCTGCCTGTTTGACCATGACTCGCTTTGCCATCGAGCTTGGTCGCTACCTTGTGGGGGAGGCCGGGGTTTATTTGACCCGGATTATTGACCGCAAAATTAGCCATGGTGAGGTTTTTCTGGTGACCGATGGCGGCCTGCATCATCAGCTTGCGGCATCGGGCAATTTCGGCACCGTGGTGCGACGTAACTATCCGGTGGCGATAGCATCGCGCTTTGCAGACGCTCCGGAAGAAGTGGTGAGCATTGTTGGTTGCCTCTGTACTCCGCTTGACCGGTTGGGTGACATGGTGAACATTCCGCGCGCTGAGGTAGGTGATTTGGTCGCGGTGTTTATGGCGGGGGCTTATGGTCGTTCGGCCAGCCCAAGCGGGTTTCTTGGTCATCCCGAACCACCCGAATTGTTGGTTAACGCCTGAAACAGTCTTGCCGCGCGGTTAATCCTAACAATATTTTCACCTATTCGCCCGATAACGCACAGTGAACTTCGTCTTGTTTTGCCCTCATTCATGGGAGTGGAGGCATGCGACGCGGCGTCGTAAGGTTAAGGATTTTGTTATGCGTCTTGCTCTTTCATCAAAGCTGTTGCTCGGCGTGAGCCTTGGCGCAGTCGCCCTTAGTGGCTGTTCAACCAGCGCCACGGGGCCAAAATTGCCTCCAGCAAGCTTTGTGACCGCACAGGAAGGGCCGGGCGAGGAATATATCATCGGCCCGCTTGATACGTTGACGATTTTTGTGTGGCGCAATCCCGAACTTGGTGCGAAGGTTCAAGTGCGCCCCGATGGCCGCATCACGACACCGCTGATCGAGGATATGCCCGCCGTTGGCAAAACCCCGACGATGCTGGCGCAAGATATCAAGGTTCAGCTTTCGCAATATATCAACGAGCCGCTGGTTTCGGTGATCGTTGATAATTTTGCAGGTACATTCTCTCAGCAAATCCGCGTGGTCGGCGCGACTGAAAAGCCTGCCTCAATTCCTTATCGTGCAAATATGACCTTGCTTGACGCGATGATCGCGGTTGGCGGCCTTTCAGAATTTGCCGCCGGAAACCGCGCGCGTCTGATCCGTCAAAACCGTGAGACCGGCAAGCAGACCGAATATGCTGTGAAAATCGGCGATCTCCTCAAACGCGGCGATTCACGGGCGAATGTCCGGCTTGAGCCCGGTGACGTGATCATCATCCCCGAATCGGCGTTTTGATGGGCGAATAATGGAAAGCCTTTATCAACAAGTACGGATCGCGATCCACAGCATCTGGAAACGGCGCTGGCTGGCGCTCGCCGTTGCATGGGGTGTCGCGCTGCTCGGCTGGCTCGTCGTCAGCGGGATTACCAACACTTACGAATCGCGCGCGAGTGTGTTCGTCCAGATGCAGACGATGCTGCCGGGCAAGCTTGGCATTTCACCCGCCGAAGGCAAAGACAGCGTCGAAACGATTACACAAACGCTGACTTCGGCCGAAAATCTTGAGAAAGTGGTGCGACGCACCGCGCTTATCCAAAACGGCTCAACCCCGCGTGAGATTGCCGATCAGGTGATCAGCCTGCGCAACAATATCGAGATTGTGACGCTTCAGGACAATTTGTTTGAAATAAGCGCGGCATCTGGCGCGGGTGGTATGTCGAACAATGAAAACGCCAAGCTTGCCAAGGATATCGTTCAGAAGCTGCTTGATCTGTTCGTTGAGGGCAATCTTTCGGGCAATCGCGCCGAAACCGCGCAGACGCTTCAGTTCCTTGATACCCAGCTTGCCCAGCGTGAAGCACAATTGCAGGAAGCCGAGGCGCGGCGCGCAGAATTTGAACAGCGCAATATGGGGCTTTTGCCTGGTATTGGTTCGGTGAGCCAGCGGATGGATGCAGCGCGCGCAGAGCTTGGTCAGGTCGATTCGAATCTGAGCGCAGCGCAAGGCTCGCTCGCTGCGGTTAACGGGCAGATTGCCTCAATTCCACCCATGATCAATACGCCGGGAACGCTTGTCGGCGGTGGCGGCGCTACGGGGCGGATTGCGCAGTTGGAAGGACAGATTTCGGACGGATTGGCGCGCGGCTGGACTGAGAGTTATCCCGATATGATTGCACTTCGCAATCAGTTGGCGCGCGCGCGCGCGTCGGCGGCGAATGAGGTTCCGGGGCGGGTTGTGGGCGGCAGCAATAGCCCCAATCCGCTTTATGTAACGCTGCGCACGATGCAGGCCGAGCGGCAGGGGCAAGTCTCTGCGCTCAGCGGGCGGCGTGCCCAGCTTCAGGCCGAACTCGCACAATTTCAATCGCGCCAGTTTGCTGAACCCGGCGTGGCGCAGGAGCAGCAGCGGCTCAACCGCGATTATGAAGTCCTCAAAACGGCGTATGACAAGCTGCTTGCCGACCGTGAAGAGGTAAAACTGCGCGGATCGATCCAGTCAGACACTGACTCGATCAAGTTTCGTGTGATTGAACCGCCAACGTCACCGCGTTCGCCCGCCGCACCGAATCGACCAATGCTGCTGACATTAGTGCTGTTTGCAGCGATTGGCGCGGGCGCTGCGGCTGCATTTGGACTTGCCCAGATTAAATCGACCTACACGACGGCAGAACAATTGCAGCGCGCAAGCGGCCTGCCGGTGCTCGGCTCAATCACTGAGGTGATGAACCCGGCGCAGCGTGAAAAACGCGGGCAAAAGCTCAAATATTTCGTCGCCGGATGCGCTGGATTAGTCGGCGCGTTCGTGATTTTGATGACCGTTGAATTTGTTCAACGCGGCATGGTGGCATGACGGTGATGGCGATGAAACGAAAAAGAGACGCCGCCGGATCGCTGATTGAGCGTGCCGCAGAGGTTTATGATTACGGGATGGTTGGCAACCGGATTGCGCCACTCAATGCCGCAGAGCCTGCTATTGCAACTGCCGCGCTTGCGCCGATCATCTTGCCAGCGATTGACCCCGCGTCGCTCGTGAAGATTGACCGCGAACTGCTGCGCTCACAGGGATTCATTGTTCCAGGTGCACCGCCGACCAGTCTTTCGGAGGAGTTTCGCCTGATCAAGCGTCAATTGCTGTTGTCGGCGCTTGGTGGCCCCGGCGGGACAGCAATTGAGCGCGGGCAGCTTATCCTGATTTGTTCAGCCCATCCCAATGAAGGCAAGACCTTCTCGTCGGTCAATCTCGCGCTATCGATGGCGAGCGAGACTGAGATTGAGGTCGTGCTGGTCGATGCTGACGTGGCCAAGCCTGAAATCCTCTCAACACTGGGTTTACCCGGTGGGCCGGGGTTGATGGATGCGCTCGCCAACCCTAAGCTTGATGTTGAGCAATTGCTGATCCACACTGATATTCCCAACCTCTCGGTGCTTCCGGCAGGCCTGCAAACCAACAATGACACTGAATTGCTTGCGTCCGAACGCACGGGCAAACTGATTGACCGTTTGATTGAGAATAAGCCGCGCCGGATCATCCTGTTCGATTCAGCGCCTGCGCTTGCCGCTTCACCTGCGTCGGTGCTCGCGCTTCATGTCGGGCAGTGCGTGATTGTCGTGCGCGCCGATCAAACCACCGAAAGTGCGCTGCGCGACACGATGTCGCTCCTTGATGCGTGTCCAAGACTGCAATTCATGCTGAACGGCGTTTCGTACAGCGGCACTAACCGAAAATTTGGTTCTTATTATGGATTTGGAGAGTGAAATGACCATCCATCACAAGACGCTCGTAACCACAGCAGCGCTGATTGCGCTCGCAGCAACGATGCCAGCGACCGCGAAAAAGGCCCAAGTGACGCCATATCTCGAAGTCGGGCAAGTGTTGACGGCTGATCTTAAAGGTGACGGCGATGTGCTGACTTACAGCACGGTTGCGGCTGGCGTTGATGCGTCAATCTCAAACGCGCGGAGCGAGGCGCAGGTGAATTTCCGTTATGAACGTCGCTTTGATTATGGCAAGAATGTCAATGATCAGGATGTTGTAACGGGCCTTGCGCGCGGGCGTTTTGGCATCGTTCCGAACAAGCTGAGTATCGAAGCGGGTGGCATCGCCACGCGCACACGGCAGGATATTCGCGGCAGTGCGCCGGGGCTGCTTGTTGGCAATGTCGATAATATTGTGCAGGTGTACTCGGGTTATGTCGGCCCGACGCTCACCACCAATGTTGGCGATTTGAAGGTTAGCGGTGCTTATCGGCTGGGCTATACCCGTGCAGAGGCGGGCAAATTCACGCCAACGCCAGGTCAACCTGCGGTCGATCAGTTTGACGATTCTGTGACCAATCTTGCCACTGCGAGTGTTGGCATGGAATCGGGGGTGCTGCCGTTCGGCTGGACCGTCAGTGGCGCGTTTGAGCGCGAAGATGCAGGGCAACTTGACCAACGCTTTGAAAGCAAAACGGTGCGCGGCGACGTCGTCCTGCCGGTTTCACCAACCGTCGCGCTGGTTGCCGGTGCCGGTTATGAGGATATCGAGGCGAGCCAGCGTTCGCCGCTGCTTGATGCGAGCGGCCAACCGGTCGTGAACGGCAGCGGTCGTTTTGTCACTGACAAGAGCAGCCCGCGCCAGCTTGCCTATAATCAGGACGGGTTATTCTATGATGCGGGCGTGGTCTGGCGGCCAAGCCGTCGTACCAATATCGAGGCGCGCGTTGGCAAGCGCTTCGGTGGGCTGTCTTACACTGGCTCGGCGACGTATCTATCAAGTTCGGCAACATCGTTTCAGCTCAATGTCTTTGACCAGGTTGAAACCTTCGCGCAGCAGTTGAACGATAATCTCGCGCTGCTGCCGACCAATTTTACCAATTTTAACAATCCGCTCAATTCGCAGACGGGCGGGTGCCTGTTCGGTGGCACGGGCGGCGGGCGTTCGGGCGGATGCCTTAATCCAGCGTTCCAATCAGTCAACGGTGCGGTGTTTCGCAGTCGCGGCATCACTGGGCTGGTTTCGACCAACCGTGGCCCGCTCAACATCGGCTTTGGTGCTGGCTATGCCCAGCGCAAATACCGTGCGCCGACGGGTGGCGGGATATTCTCGCTCAACGGGATAACCGATGAAAGCTACTTCACACAGGGCCAGATTGCCTATCAGCTTGATGAGGCTTCAAATATCAATGCGCAGGTCTTTGCGAGCCTGTTTGATTCTGGTATTGCGGGCGCGCCCAACGTGCTGAGCACGGGGGCGACGGGGGCATATAACCGGACGTTTGGTCGCAATTTGAGCACAACCGCAGCGGTTGGTCTCTTCTCAAGCCGGGTTGACAGGCAAGAGGGCGATCTGACCGGAACGGCTTTGCTTGGGCTGCGCTACAGCTTCTAATATTTACGAATACGCGTTTTGGGGAATGGCGGAGAAGTATATGTATAACGACCATTATGGCTTAACGGGGCGTCCGTTTCAGCTCACGCCAGACCCGCGTTTTTATTTTGAAAGCGCAACGCACAAAAAGGCGATGGCCTATCTCGGCTACGGCTTGGCTCAGGGCGAGGGCTTCATCGTCGTCACGGGCGAAATTGGTTCGGGCAAAACGACGCTGGTTGGCCATTTGATGGAAAGCGTTGATCGCAACCGCGTCAACGCAGTCAAGATCGTTTCAACGCAGGTTGAGGGCGATGATATGCTGCGCATGGTCGCTAACGCACTCGGCGTGCCGACCGACAATGCCGAAAAAGCCCAATTGCTTGACCGGATTGAACGCCAAATCAATGATCGCGCGCGCGCCGGGCAGCGCACGTTGCTGATCATTGATGAAGTGCAGAATTTGCCATTCTCTGGCCTTGAAGAGCTGCGGATGCTGTCCAATTATCAATCGGGCGGGCAATCAATGTTGCAGATTTTCCTGCTTGGCCAGCCTGAATTCCGCGATCGGCTTGAAACATCCGACAGACTAGAGCAGCTTCGCCAGCGGGTGATTGCGACGCATCATCTGACCGCGATGGAGGCAAATGAAGTCGGCCCCTATATCTTGCACCGAATGAAACTGGTCGGCTGGACGGGAACGCCAACCTTAGCCGATGATGCCTTTGCTTCGCTCTACCGCCATTCGGGCGGCATTCCGCGCAAGATCAACACGCTGATGACGCGGGTTCTCCTGATGGGGGCGCTTGAAAAATCAGCGGTGATTGACTCTGGTTTGGTTGAGGCGGTGCTTGATGATCTCGCCGCTGATCATGCGGGCGATGGTGCAACGGACGCAAGCGGGCTCAAGCTGGTTCAAACGACGGGCTTTAAGGGTGATGACGCGACGCTTGATCTCGCCGCGCGCGTCGCCGTGCTTGAAACACAGTCTTTAGAACAAGGCGAGGCACTGCGCCGGGTGATCGCGATGCTCGCCGATTGGGTTGAGGCCGAAGAAGCGCTGCATTCAGAGACCGAAATTCGCCGCGCACCCGCTGCTTGAAGCTGCTAGGGGCCGATCATGTTGCGAAACGCGCTCTCGGTCGATGTTGAGGATTGGTTCCAAGTTGGTGCCTTTGAAAACACGATTGACCGTTCGGATTGGGAAGGCCTTAACCGCCGGGTAGAGGCCAACACTGACGCTTGCCTTGCGATGTTTGCCAAGGCGGGCATCAAGGCGACCTTTTTCACGCTTGGCTGGGTCGCGCACCGCCATCCGGCGCTCATCCGCCGGATTGTCGAGCAGGGCCATGAACTTGCGAGCCACGGCTGGGATCATGCGCGGGTGTTTACACTGACACCTGAGCAGTTTCGCGATGACCTTGCGAAAACGCGCGCCTGCCTTGAAAATGCGGGTGGGACAGCGGTGACCGGATACCGCGCGCCGAGTTTTTCGATCGATAAACGCACGCCGTGGGCGCATCCGATCCTAGCCGAGGCGGGCTACACCTATTCGTCGAGCGTCGCGCCCGTTGCGCATGATCATTACGGCTGGCCGGAGGCACCGCGCTTTGCTTTTGCGCCGGTTGCGGGGAGTGATTTCCTCGAACTGCCAGTGACAACGGCAAAGCTTGGTGGGCGGACGCTGGCGGCGGGCGGCGGCGGTTTTTTCCGGCTTTTGCCCTATCAATTCTCGCGCTGGGCGGTGCGGCAGGTGAATGCAGAGGCGCAATCCGCGATCATTTATTTCCACCCGTGGGAAATCGACCCAAGCCAGCCGCGCGTGGCAAATGCGCCGCTGCGCTCCAAACTGCGTCACTATACAAATCTAAGCGTCATGGCGCCAAAGCTAGAGCGGCTGATCGGTGATTTTGCGTGGGGGCGGGTTGATGAGATCGTCGCTGACATGCAGGCGGCGAGGGCGTGAGTGTCACGCTGCGGGTCGCCGATCTGGAGAACGACGGGGAGGCGATTGATGGCTATGTTCGCGCGCACCCACTGGCAACACCGTTTCATTTGAGCGGGTGGAGCCGCGCGGTCGCGCGTGGGTGCGGGCAGGTGAACCATTATTTGGTGGCCGAAATTGAAAGTGCGATTGTTGGCGTTCTGCCGCTGACGGTGGTGCATTCGCCGCTGTTTGGGCGGGCGCTGGTGTCGAGCGCGTTTGCCGTGGGTGGTGGGGCGCTCGCTGATGATGGTGATGTTGCCAACGCTTTGATTGCTGAGGCAGTGGCAATGGCCGAGCGGCTGACCTGCCCGACGGTTGAACTGCGCGGCGGCATGATGTCGGCTGGCGCTGGCTGGCACCATGACGAAACGACGTATCTTGGTTTTGTCCGCGATCTGGCCGCCGATGATGAGGCTGAATTGCTCGCGATCCCGCGCAAGCAACGCGCCGAGGTGCGCCGCGCGCTTGGATTTGACTTGATCGTTGAAACCGGCACCAGTGAAGCAGGCCGCGCCGCGCATTACGCGGTTTATAGCGAAAGCGTGCGCAATCTCGGGACGCCGGTTTTTCCCCGCGCGCTGTTTGACGCGGTGCTTGATGAATTTGGCAGAGAGGCTGATATCCTGACTGTGCGCCACGGTGGCAGCGCAATCGCAAGCGTGCTGAGCCTATATTGGCGCGGCACGGTGATGCCTTATTGGGGCGGCGGGACGGCTGCGGCGCGGGGCTGGCGTGCCAATGATCTGATGTATTATGCGCTGATGAACCATGCGCGCGGGCGGGGGTGCACCCGGTTCGATTTTGGCCGATCAAAGGCGGGCACTGGCCCAGCGGCGTTCAAGCGCAATTGGGGTTTTGAGGGTGAACCGCTGGCTTACGCAAAGTTTGCGGCGGACGGTGAGCTCCCTCGCGATATCAATCCGCTCAACCCCAAATACCGAATGCAAGTGGCACTGTGGCAGAAATTGCCGCTGTCGATTGCTAACCGGATTGGGCCGATGATATCGCGGGGGCTTGGGTGAGCGGCGAAATCCTCTTCCTTGCGCACCGCAGCCCCTATCCGCCCGACCGGGGGGATAAAATCCGCAGTTGGCATTTGCTGCGCCACATTGCCGCGCTCGCGCCGACGCATTTGGTAGCACTTTACGATGACCCGCGCGATTTGGCGCATTTGCCCGTGCTTGAGGGCGTGGCGGCGAGCGTCGCGCTAGAGCCGCGTTTGATATCGAAACCGCGCGCAGTCGTGAACGCGCTGTTCGGCGGTGGATCAGCCTCAGTCGCTGTCTTTGCGAGCGATGCCGTGCAGCGCCGTGTCGATACGCTGCTCGCCACTCGGCCAATCAAGACGATCTTTGCCTATTCAGGGCAAATGGCGCAATTCGTGCTAGTGAAGCGCGATGGCATCCGCTTCGTGATGGATTTCGTCGATATGGATTCGGCCAAATTTGCGACCTACGCCAAACAAGCCAGCGGGCTGTCTGCCTTTGCCAACGCCCAAGAGGCAAAGCGGCTGTTTGCGTTTGAACGCGCGGTGGCCGCCCGTGCCGATCTCAGCCTGTTTGTGAGCGAGGCTGAGGCCACGCTGTTCGCGCGCGAAACCGGGCTTGGTGCGGATAAAATCGCGTTCATCGAAAACGGGATTGATCTTGAGGCTTATGATCCAGCGGCCCCGCGAAACGCGGTTGAGCGCGGGGAGGGCGCGCTGATCATGTTCACTGGCCAAATGGATTATCGCCCGAACGTCGATGCGGTGGATGGGTTTGCGCGGCAAGCAATGCCGCTGATCCGCGCGCAGCATCCATCGGCGCGGTTTGCGATTGTTGGCCGCAACCCAACCGCCGAAGTGTCTGCGCTCGCGGCGCTCCCCGGCGTGCTGGTGACGGGCGAAGTCGCCGATACGCGTGATTGGCTCGCCGCCGCCGATGTCGTCGTTGCGCCGCTCCTGCTGGCGCGCGGCATTCAGAATAAGATACTTGAGGCGATGGCGATGGCCAAGCCTGTGGTTGCTTCGCCTGCCGCTGCCGAAGGGATTGACGCGGGCGCAGACGACGGGTTGATCGTCGCGCAAGATGCAGAGGCGCAGGCGGGTGAAGTGCTGGCACTGCTCGCCAATCCAGCACGCGCAAAGGCAGCGGGCAGGGCGGCACGCGCGCGGATGATCACGCGTTATGGCTGGGACGCGCGGCTTGCAGGGCTTGGCGCGATGCTTGGATTTGGCGTGTGAGTTTGCAGTGGAAAAACCATCTCACGCTGCTCGGCGGCGCGATCGCGCTCATCCTGCTGCTGTTTTTCCGCGACGCTGCCGACATGGCAACGATTTGGTGGACAAGCTCAACCTTCACCCACTGTTTGTTCATTTTGCCGCTGGTCGGCTGGCTGATCTGGCAACGGCGCGGTGAAGTGGCGCGTCTCACCCCGCGTGTTTGGGCACCCGGTCTTACGTTGGTCGCCGTAGCAGGCTTTGGCTGGGTTCTCGGTGAGGCGGCGGGGGTTTCGCTGATCCGCCATATTTGCCTCGTGCTGATGCTTCAGGCGAGCGTTGTAACCCTCCTCGGGCCGAGTGTCGCGCGCGGGCTGATGTTCCCGCTCTTCTACCTGTTTTTCCTCGTGCCCTTTGGTGAGGAGCTCGTGCCGCCGCTCCAGACGATCACGGCAAAGTTGTGCATGATTTTTCTCAGCTGGGCGGGGATGCCGGCGCATATTGAGGGGGTGTTTATTTCAACCCCGACGGGATATTTTGAAGTGGCTGAGGCCTGCGCCGGGGTCAAATTCTTGGTCGCGATGGTGGCTTACGGCGCGCTGGCGGCCAATGTCTGTTTTCGGAAGTGGACGCGGCGGATTGCCTTCATGGCGCTGGTGCTGGCCGTACCAATCCTTGCCAACGGTATCCGCGCTTATGGCACGATCCATATCTCCGCGCTGACCAGCAATGATTTTGCCGCTGGCTTTGATCACATCATTTACGGCTGGTTCTTTTTTGCGTTGGTCATGGTGATCGTGATGGGGATCGCGTGGAAATTTTTTGATCGCGCGATTGATGATCCGTGGTTGGACGGGCAGATCAACCTAGTGCCGCCGCAGCCGATCCGCTGGGCCATTCCGGCTGGGTTGGTAGCGCTGGTGATGATTCCGCTGCTCTGGCAATTCGCGCAAAACACGCTTGGCCATGTGCCGATGCCGAACCGGATCGCGCTTCCCGAAGTCGCGGGCTGGCAGCGCGCCGACCCCGCAGTCGATGATTGGAAGCCGCGTTTTGATGGCGCTGATCACCGATTGCAAGGCGATTATGTGAACGCCAAGGGTGACCGGGTTACGCTCGCGATTGCGGTTTATGCGTGGCAAGGCGATGGTAAGGAAATCGTCGGTTATGCCCAGGGTGCGGCTGATCCCGAGAGCCATTGGTCATGGACGAATGACACACCGCCGCCGCCGAGTGGCAAGGCTGAACGGATTTTTGCCCCCGGTCTGGCGCGTGAGGTGGCAAGCTTCTATTGGGTCGGCGGGATGACAACGGGGGCCGCGCAAATGGTGAAGATAGCAACGCTTAAGTCGCGGTTGTTCGGGCGTGATCAAGCGGCGGCGGCGCTCCTCATATCGGCGCAGGATCGGCGCGATGCCCCTTCAAGGCCGCAAATCGACGCGTTTCTCGCCGCGATGGGGCCGCCTGAACAGCTCACGCAAAACCTTGTTGTGACAGCGCGGGGGAAGTAGAGCATGTGCGGGATTGCTGGCCTTTTTCACCTTGAAACCGCCAAGCCGGTTGATCCGGCGCGCGTTGCGGCGATGACCAACGCGCAGGCGCACCGTGGCCCCGACGGATCGGGGGTATGGACGGCGCACGGCGTTGGACTTGGCCACCGGCGGCTATCGATCATTGATGTTGAGGGCAGCCCGCAGCCGATGAGCAGCGGCGAGGGTGGCCTGACGATCACCTATAACGGCGAAGTCTATAATTACGCCGAAATCCGCGCTGAACTTGTGAGCCTTGGCGCGGTGTTCCGCACGCAGGGCGATACTGAGGTGATCCTGCTTGGATACCGCCAATGGGGCGCGGATGTGCTTGCGCGTTTGAACGGTATGTTCGCCTTTGCGATCCATGACGCGCGTGATCAATCGCTGTTCCTCGCGCGAGACCGCTTTGGCGTGAAGCCGCTGCATTATGTGCCGCTCGCCGATGGCAGCATCGCCTTTGCCTCGGAAATGAAGGGTTTGCTCGCCAATCCGGCGGTGCGGCGGACGCCCGATATTGCTGCGATTGAGGATTATTTTGCGCTTGGCTATGTGCCCGATGATGCGAGCATCGTTGCGGGCGTAAAGAAGCTCCCGGCGGGGCATTTTCTCCATTTGAAACGCGGGCAGCCACTGCCCGCGCCGACGCTATGGTGGGATATTGATTTCAGCAAGCGCGCGCGCGGATCTGTCGCTGATCTTGAGGCCGAAATGCGTGAACGGCTGCGCGCCGCCGTTACCTCACGGATGGTGTCCGATGTGCCGCTTGGCGCGTTTCTTTCGGGCGGGGTCGATAGCTCAACCGTCGTCGCGCTGATGGCGGAGGCGAGCAGTAGTGCTGTTGAAACCTGCTCAATCGGTTTTGATCAGGCCTCGCTTGATGAAACCGCTTATGCAGATCAAATTGCGAAACGCTTCGCCACGCGCCACCGTAAGCGGATGGTCGGGTCGGACGATTATAGCGCGATTGATACGCTCGCCGCTGCGTTTGATGAACCGTTTGCCGATGCCTCGGCATTGCCGACGCTGCGCGTGTGCCAGTTGGCGCGCGAGACGGTGACGGTAGCACTTTCAGGCGACGGCGCAGATGAGGCGTTTGCGGGTTACCGCCGTTACAAGTTTCAGGCCGCCGAAGAACGGGTGCGGGGGATGTTGCCAGAAGGGCTTCGTACCAGCCTATTTGGCGCACTTGGGAGACATTATCCCAAGGCCGATTGGGCGCCGCAGTTCATGCGCGCAAAGTCCACCTTTCAGGCGCTGGCAAGCGACGGCGCGGAGGCCTATGCGCGCAGCGTTAGCGTTGTTCCAACAGAACTCCGCGCGCGGTTTTTTAGCGACGCCTTCACCCGTGATTTGCACGGCCACCGCGCCGAGGATCGCTATATCGCCGCGATGAACGCCGCACCCGCGCGTGACGGGTTAGACCGCGCGCAATACGCCGATCTCAAAATCTGGCTGCCCGGCGATATCCTGACCAAGGTTGACCGCACCAGCATGTCAATCGGGCTAGAGGCGCGTGAGCCGCTGCTTGATCACCGCTTGGTTGAATTTGCCGCGACACTACCCGCGAACATGCGGCTGCGCGGCGGCGAGGGCAAATGGCTGATGAAAAAGACGATGGAGGGGCATTTGCCAAATGACATCCTCTACCGCCAGAAAATGGGCTTTGTCTCGCCGATTTCGGCGTGGTTCCGGGGGCCGCTTGCCCGTGAGATTGAGGCGCTGATGACCAAATCGCTGCTGGCCGAAAGCGGCTGGTTTAGGATGGACGTGCTGGCAAAGCTCGCGGCGGATCACCGCACCGGGATTGGCGAACATGGCCGGTTGCTGTGGCAATTGGTGATGCTTGAAAAGTCGTTGCTGCGGCTATTTGGCTAGAGATATTCCGCGCCGATAAAATACAGCCCATCGGGCGGCGCGTTGAAGCCGAGTGCAGCGCGATCCTTGGCCTCCAGCGCTTCGCTGAGATTATCGGCGCGCCATTTCCCTTCACCCACCATCACAAGGCAGCCCACCATTGATC
>JBBTEI010000022.1:0-17309 GCA_038042405.1 Pseudomonadota bacterium | reverse complement strand
TGCATCCTTCCATTGACGGCTGAATATTACACCATCAAATGCCGGGACTAAACAATTAGCGCCTGTAGCGGAGACATATTGTTCGTGCGAGTGATTGACCGTTTCGTGATAAAAGCCTTCCGCTGTGAGCGTCTGGTAAGCCGAATGTTCGTCGGTATGAACGAGGCTGTAAGGCCGCACGGTATCTTTAATGATCGGCAAAAGGGTATCACGGCGACGGTTGCTAACAACTTCTGTTACGACATTGCCACCACGTTCCAACATGCCAAGCACAACAGCCTTGCCCTTGCCACCAAACGCGCCGGGTTCACGACCACCGATATAGGTTTCATCAACTTCAACCTGCTTTGTGAAGCCGCCAAGCGTATGATCACCGTCAACCGTGGCCATATACTTGCGGATTTCATGACACATGCGCCAAGCGGTTTTATACGTCACGCCAAGCTGACGCTCGACTTCCTTTGCAGCAACGCCATTGCGCGTTGTGCAGAACAAAAACATTACGTGGAACCAGTCACGAAGCGGGGTGCGGGTGCGATCAAATGGGGTGCTAGCGGTAGGATAAACTTGATGCCCGCAATACTCACACACATAGGCGCGACGGGTGGAAACGCGATAGTAATGCGCGCTCTTGCCGCAACCAGTGCAATCGTGACGGTCGCCAAAGCGGTTGCGCATGATGTGTTCAAGACAGCTATCGTCGGTTGGGAATTGCGCTTGAAACTGGCGAAGGGTTGGGGCTTTCGTTTTCATACCCATTGTGTAGCACAACCGTATAAGTGTCGCAAGGGGATAATTGCCTTACAAATCATTTGTTCATACTATGTTCCAATAAAAAGGAGAGTCTTAGATGTCGATTGACTATATCATGATTGGAACCAACGATCTTGAGCGTGCCCGCAGTTTTTACGATGCGGTATTTCCACTGATCGGGGGCGAATTTGCGCATGATTATCCCGGCCTCACCTTTTGCTACCGCTTTCGCAATGACACGCGTGCATGGGTTGCCGGCCCTAATAACAAGGAAACGGCGGCACCCGGCAACGGCAATATGCCCGGTTTCCTATGTGCATCAGAAGATGAGGTGAATGCCGCCCACACCGCTGCACTTGCCAATGGCGGCACGAATGAAGGCGATCCTGGCCCACGCCCAATGTATGGCCCTGAATTTTATGGCGGCTATATCCGTGACCCTGACGGCAATAAGATGAGTTTCATTTTTAATCGGACATTGTGAGGCGTATAACATGAGAATATCCGTAGCAAATGATCCATAGCTTGATGTTGATATGGCAATTCAGTCCGTGGAAGTGCTTGCTATACCCTCCTCCCTTTAAGGGAGAGGGGGACAACTCCCCAAAAAAACACCCGTGACGAAAACGATCAAAGCGCTTAACACGCGGGGATGACCCGAACCCTTATCTCCTCCGGCTCGCCCTTTGAAAAACAGGTGGGGTATAGCCGTGCCGTGGTTCAAGGCGATTGGTGCTTTGTGGCAGGCACGACGGGCTATGATCCCGAAACGCGCGTGATGCCTGAAAGCGTTGCAGAGCAGGCGCGCAATGCCTTAGTCGTGATTGAACGCGCCATGGCAGAGGGCGGCTTTGCGCTATCCGATATTGTCCGTGCGACATATTATATTAGCGATGCGGCATATTGGGAGGAGATTGGCGCAACGCTTGGCGGCACCTTTGGCACGATCCGGCCCGCCGCGACCTGCATCGTCTGCAACCTGATTAAGCCCGAAATGAAAATCGAAATCGAAGTGACAGCACTGAAGGCAAATCGCACATGATCCTTTACGGCATTCCCAATTGCGACACGGTCAAAAAAGCCCGCGTCTGGCTTGATGCGCACGGCATTGCCTACACCTTCCATGATTATAAAAAGCAGGGGGCGGACGCGGTGAAGCTTCGCACATGGTGCAATGAAATGGGCTGGAACGTAATCCTCAATCGCGCAGGGACAACCTTCAAGGCGCTGCCTGATACTGACAGGCAGAATATCGACGCGGGCAAGGCCATTGCGCTGATGCTCGCACAGCCGTCAATGATCAAACGGCCAGTGCTTGAGGGGGCAGGCAAATTGCTCGTTGGATTTAAGCCCGATGCCTATGCCTTGGTCTTTGGCTAAGATGCGGTGCGGCGGGTTGCTGTTGGCGTTGATCGCGGTGCCCCTTATGGCGAAGGATATTCCTATGGCGACCCCAATTCTGATCGCGCATCGCGGCGCATCGGGTGAGCGACCCGAACATACGCTGGCAAGCTATCAATTGGCGATCGATCAGGGCGCAGATTTTATCGAGCCGGATCTAGTGCTGACCAAGGACGGCATTCTCGTCGCGCGGCATGAGAATGAGATTTCGGAGACAACCGATGTCTCCGTCCGCGCTGAATTCGCCGCGCGTAAGACCACCAAGGCGATTGACGGCGAGGCCAAGAGCGGCTGGTTCACCGAAGATTTCACGCTTGCCGAACTCAAAACGCTGCGCGCGAAGGAGCGTCTGCCGCAGCTTCGTCCCGCCAACATGGCCTATGACGGGCAGTTTGACGTGCCGACCTTTGATGAGATTCTTGAACTGATCAAGGTCAATGAGGCAAAAATCAAGCGGCGGATTGGCGTTTATCCCGAAACCAAACACCCGACCTATTTCACCCAGATTGGCCTCCCGCATGAAGGTGTATTGCTCGCCAGCCTGACGCGCTTTGGCTACGGTAAGCGCGATGACCTCGTCTTCATCCAAAGCTTTGAAGTTGGTAATTTGAAAGCCTTGCACGGCAAGACCAAGCTGCGCCTGATCCAGTTGATTGATGCCGAGGGCGGCCCCGCCGATGCGCCGACTGTGCGTTATGCGGATATTATCACGTTAGAGGGGCTCAAGGCGGTCGCCAAATATGCCGACGGGATTGGCCCCAACAAAGCGCTGGTGATCCCACGCGATGCAAATGGCGCACTTGGCACGCCAACAATGCTCGTGCGCAATGCCCATGCGGCGGGACTTGCCGTTCACCCTTGGACATTCCGGCGTGAGAATTATTTCCTTCCCACCGGGCAAAAGGCTGGTGCTGATCCAACGACACCGGGCAATCTCGCTGCCGAAATCGGGGCATTTGTGGTGGCGGGTGTTGACGGACTGTTCAGCGATAACAGTGCAGAGGCCCGTGCCGCGCTGACGCCAGCGGGTGCATTTTAAGGCTGGCAGTAATGCTGGCCTTCGCTAAAGCGGCGATCATGTTCAAACCGAGCTCAACCCCTGCGATCCCGTTCGCCACGGCGACACTTGGCATTGCGTTTTTCTCGGTGATGGACGTGCTGATGAAGGATCTGTCGATCACGATTGGCGCGTATAATGCGATGCTGTGGCGCTGTGCGATTGGCGCGGTGATTGGCGGCGTCATATTCTTTGCGAAGCGGATGCCCTTGCCGCCGCGCTCAACACTCAAAATTCATCTCATCCGTGGATTCCTCGCCGCTGCGATGGCGACGCTATTTTTCTGGGGACTGGCGCGGGTGCCACTGGCTGAGGCGGTGGCGCTGTCGTTCATCGCGCCGCTGATCACGCTCTATCTCGCCGCCGTGCTGCTCAAGGAAACCATCGGGCGCAGCTCGATCCTGGCCTCGCTGCTTGGCATCGCCGGGGTGTTGGTGATCCTCGGTGGGAAGATGGGCGGAACCTTCACCGATGACGCCAAATGGGGCGTCGCCGCGATTTTCCTCTCCGCAGTGCTCTATTCCTACAATCTGATCCTTCAGCGCCAGCAGGCGCAAGTCGCCAAGCCCATTGAAATCGCTTTCTTCCAAAGCCTGATCGCGGCGAGTGCGCTGGCGCTGGCGGGACCGTGGTTTGCGGTCTTGCCCGCTGCACATCTTTTTCCCGCACTCACCGGCAGCGCTGCACTCGCGCTGATTTCGCTTGCGTTACTCTCTTGGGCCTATGCGCGGGCGGAGGCGCAGGTGCTGGTCGCAGTGGAATATACCGCATTCATCTGGGCGGCAATTTTTGGCTGGTGGTTTTTCGGGGAGGCGGTGACGCTACCGACGATCCTTGGCACCGCGCTAATCGTCACCGGCTGTATCATCGCCGCGCGACAGAAACCCGCGCAAATTGAGCATATTGAGGCAACCGCATTATGACGACAACACCCCCTGAAGATTGCCAGACGATGACCCAAGTCCGCGCCGGTGTGGACGCAGTGGACGCACAGATTGTAGCCCTCCTCGGAACGCGCTTTGGCTATATGCGCGCCGCCGCCCGCATCAAAACCGAACGCAGCGCAGTGCGTGACGAAGACCGCAAAACAAGCGTGATTGCCGCCGCCAAGGATGCCGCGCGCGTGGCGGGCGTGCCCGAACCGTTCGTCGCCGCGATGTGGGAAATGCTCGTGGAAACCTCGATTGCCTATGAGATGGCGGTTTTTGCTGCTGGCACAGCATAGCCGCATGTTATTTGCCTGAGCGCCTTGCTGATGATCAAGACGCCATTTTGGCCAGATATCCATTCAGCCATGCAATCAGTGCTGCCGGATCGGTCGTCGCCAGCTTGGGGACCTTTGCTTTGGCACGGGCGATTGCTGCGGGAAGATCGCCAGCTTCCAGCGCGATCTCGATCAGGCCTCGCGCCGCGAAGGCTTCGGAAATTTCAAACTGGTGATTGTCATAATGCTCTCCACGCTCAAACAAGCGGGGCACGGCGATCACGCGACAGCCTTGGCGCAGTGCAGTGATAAATGACCCGGTACCACCGTGGCAAATGACGATATCAGCCCCACGAAGCAACGCCTGCATTTCGGCAAAAGGGAGGCTTTCGACAATCCGAAGGCCATCAGTGCCGTGGGTCGCGGCGGTCACTGCGCTCCCCTCGCCGGTCTGGAGGACGACGCTTTCGCGGATTACGCCGTCAGCTTTGAGCCGCGCGACTGCCTCGCTCATCCGGTCGAAGGCCAGGGTCGCGCCGACGGTGGCCAGTAGCAGCGGTTGCTTTTCAGGGCGGGCTCCATCAAGCGCACGCAACGGGTCAAACAAAAGCGCATCGGGCCAATGCTCCTTAAGTGCGGGCGATTGGACAATGGTCTGGGTAGCCAGCCACCGCGCCGAACGCGCGAACTTTGATGGCGCTTCAAACCGTGCGAACGAATCGATTAGGATAAATTTCGCTCCAAGAATGCGGCAAAACAGCACCGTCCAGAACATCGCCCCTGCCCCGGTGCTAATCACGACATCGGGACGTTCAGCAATCGCAATCCGCAGCGACTGGAATAAATTTATCACCGCTGACCATAGCATATACACCGGCCTACCAAGCCGTGCCTGGCCTGCTGCAAAATGGCGGACGCGGTGGACGCGGTGCGACGCAGAAAGGTCGCTCGCAATTGCGGAATGTTCGGTCACAAAAGCATGGTCGTGCGCCGACCAGACTGGTTCCAGATCAAGCAATTGCCGCAGATGTCCACCACCCGAACCTGCAAGCATAAGGCGCGGTTTTGAAGAAAGAAGCGCGACGGGTGCTGCTATCGTTTGATCCACCAGCCGCCCTTGCCGCGCTGCGCTGCCGAAATCAAACTTTTCCGATATTATACCGGTTTACCCTTTTTCATTTTGCGCAATCATGTGGCCATCGATATAGCAGCGTTTTTGCGGGGTAAGGCAAGGCCGGACTCGCTTTTGATATTGATCCAAGGAGATCTTGATATGCGTCCTTATGCCCTTTCCGTCTCGGCCATCGCGCTGGCGATGACCTTGTCCGCATGTGGCGGCAAAGATGATGCCAAGCTTGAGAAGGGTCAGGTTTTGGCAACGGTAAACGGCACTGACGTTACGGCCAATGAACTTAATGCCGAACTGGTTGGCGCTCAGCTTCCTGCTGCCGGCGAACAGCGCAAATCAGTCGAGATGCAAGCGCTTCAGGGCTTGGTAGATCGCACAATCCTTGCCGACATCGCGCGCGAACGCGGGATCGACAAATCACCGATTTATATCGCGCAGAAGCGCCGCGCCGAAGAAAGTCTGCTCGTTCAGATTTTGCAGCGTGACATTGCCAGCAAGGTTTCCCCGACTACGCCGAGTGAAGCCAAGAGTTTTATGGAGAGCAATCCACAATTGTTCGCCGAACGCAAAATTTTCCAGCTTGACCAAATTCAGTTTCAGGTACCGCAAGACATGAATAAGCTCAAAGCCTATGAGCCGCTCAAAACGATGGAGGAAATTGCGCTGCAACTGACGCGGGATGGCCTAGCCTATCGCCGTGCGCCAGGCTCGCTTGATCCGGCCAGCACCAATCCATTAATTCTTAATCAGCTTATGTCAAAACCTGAAGGTGAAATTTTCATCATTCCCGCGAACGGTGCACTGGTGGCGACGCGGATCATCGGTTCAAAGCCTGAACCGTTGACCGGCTCGAAGGCCGAACAATTTGCAATGAGCGCTGTTCAACAGAAAAAAATTGCTGCGGTAACCGAAAAAGAATTGGCAGAACGCATCAAAAAAGCGCGCGAATCTGTGAAGTATCAAGAAGGTTATGCGCCGCCCAAGCCCCTTGCTGGCGCTCCGGCGACGGCGGCACCTGCGCCGACCGGAGGCTAGGATAAGGCGGGCGTAGTCCGGTGCGCAATATGGTTCTTGCCCGGCTGAATCGACTGCGGACATCGGATGGGATGACCGCAGTTGGTCGTTATCTGGCATCGCTATGGACGCGCCCTGCCCCGGCACTCGCGCCGTATCACCAACCCGTTGCACCCCTGCGACGAGCGATCAAGAAAACGGCTGCGATATCGCTGATCATCCTGATCGGGATGTTTTATGGCTTGTTTATATCAATCTTTCCGATCTTTCTCTATCTCTACCTAGCGGTCCCGGTCGGGATACTGGTTTTGCTGGTAATCTGGGCATTGCCTGAAAACGAGAATATACCCACCAAGTCGATCAACTGGCTCTTCTTTGCGATTGTTGCGACCGCCTGCTTGTGGCCAAACTATATCGCCATCGCCATTCCCGGCCTGCCCTGGATCACCTTCATGCGGCTATGGTCAATCCCGATGACGCTGCTGTTTGTGATTAGCCTGTCAATGTCACCGCCATTTCGCCGTGAGGTTTCGGCCTGGTTTCAGACCAGCCCATGGATTTTGCGATTTATGTTGGCATTTGTCGCGCTCAACTTTCTTACGCTGCCGATGGCATCCCGCCCCTTTGGAGCGTTTAACCGGGTAATCATCAACCAGTTTGAATGGACAATGGTGTTTTTCGTCGCTTGCTATTTGTTTAGCAAGCAGGGGAAAGTGGCGCAGTGGGCGCGGCTATTTTGTGGCTTTGCTATTTTCCTCGCGCTGTTCAGTGTGGTTGAATATATCAATGGGCAGGTGCCTTGGGCCAACCGGATCCCCTCATTCTTCAAAATCGAGAGTGAGCTTGTTGAAGCGATTCTGATAGGCGGCGCACGTTCGGCGACGGGCGCCTACCGCGTCCAGAGCATTTTCACGACCAGCCTCAACTTTGCCGAATTTCTTGCGCTTTCAACGCCGTTCGTGATTCACTTCATGGTCACGGCCAAGCGTCAATCGATCAGCTGGGGATTGCTGCTTTATCTACCATTTTCATTCTGGGTGATTTTCAAGACCGACTCCCGGCTCGGGATCATCGGCTTCTTTGCATCAATCTTCATTTACACGCTGGTTTGGGGGATAAGACGCTGGCAACGCGATAGCCACGGCTTGGTCGCACCGGCGGTGGTGATCGCATATCCGGTTATCATCTCGGCGTTTTTTGCGTTGACGCTGATCTGGCGAAGACTTGAAGTGATGGTGTGGGGCGGCGGGCCGCAACAGGCCAGCAACGAGGCGCGCCGCTTGCAATGGATGGGTGCGGTGCGCGAACTCAAGGAATGGCCGCTTGGCAACGGGCTTGGCCAAGCAGGCGAACTGGTGGGCTATGTTGATGCCGCCGGGCGACTGTCGCTTGACAGCTACTTCATCACGATCCTTCTCGATTTTGGAATTTTCGGGGCCGCCGCGTTTTTTGGTATGTTTATTATGGCAATCTTCAAAGCTGCCAAGGTTGGCCTCGAAACCAATGACGAGGAAACTGCGCTGATGATCCCTCTAGGCATTATGCTGATGGTGTTTTTGATTATTAAGGGCGTGCTCAGCCAAGAGGATAACCATACGTTGATGTTCATTGCGCTCGGCGCAACCGTTGCGCTTTATCATCGGGCAACGGCAAAACCCCACTCGACATGATAGCTGACGACATCCACGCGTCGCGTGAAACGCTATATTCCGAGAAAACGGCTGGATATTTTTCGGGCGCGCGCCGTGATATGGTCGCACTACTTTCAACCGGGCCGGGCGCGCGCATCCTCGAAATTGGCTGCGGCGACGGTGCGACCGGCGCGGTGGCACTCGCCGCTGGCAAGGCAGATCATTATCTCGGGATCGAACTGATGCCCGAGGTTGCAGAGCAAGCCCGCGCGCGGCTGAGCGAAGTGATCACGGCCGATGTCGAAAAGCTTGAGCTCACACAATTTTACGGCAAATTTGATGCGCTAATCATGAGCGAAGTAATCGAGCATCTCGTTGATCCATGGGATACGCTGATGCGGCTGCTCGCCTGCGTTAAGCCGGGCGGTGAAATTGTTGCGAGTTCGCCCAATATTGCCCATCGGCGGGTGATCGGAGATCTGATCGCAGGCCGGTTTGAATACGCCGATGAAGGCGTCATGGACCGCACCCATTTACGCTGGTTCACCCCGCGATCTTATCGGGCCTTATTTGAAGGGGCGGGCTGCATCGATGTGCGGGTAATGCCCATCCGCCGCCCCGGCCTTCTCCCGAGGATTGTGAACCGGTTGACCCGAAACCGCTACGCGCATCTTTCGATGACGCAGATCATGGTTCACGCGCGCAAGGCCACTTGATCCGGTTTGATACCCTTGGCAGCATCAAGGAGAAGATCTTCAAGTCCACGTAATCGCTGCGCATCAACAATCTTTTCGCCCGTGAGATCTGTTACGTAAAATGTATCAACCGCCCGCTCGCCGTAAGTAGCAATATGTGCAGACCGGATCGTGACGCTTGACTGAAACAGTGCGTGGGCAAGTGCATTGAGCAGCGCCGGGCGATCCTGCGCGTTGACTTCAACCACGGTATAGCGGTTCGAGGCGCTATTATCGATCAGAACATTGGGTTCAACTGTGAAGGCATGGGCGCGCGTACGCGGCAGCGGGCGCGCCGCAAGTCGTTCGGTTATCTTTGAACGATTGGCTAGGCTGTCTTCAATCGCGAGTTCAATCCGCTTCAGCCGCGACGGATCGTCAAACGGCTGACCATAAGGATCTTGGATCAGGAAATTATCAAGCGCCATCCCGTCACGTGTCGTGTGAATACGCGCATCGATAATACTGCCCCCGGCAAGATGGATGGCCCCGGCCAAGCGGTAAAACAGGCCGGGATGATCCGCTGCATATACCGTCACGAGCGTTGCGCCGCGATCAGGATAGACCTGTGCTGAAATCGAGAGTAATTTTTCGCCCGATTGATCTATATGCCGGGCGTTACGCTCAAGGATGTCGGCCGGTTCGGCAATCCAATAGGCTTCGGGCAACCGCTTCTTATATTTCGTAAACTGCCCGTCAGGCCAACCGAGCGCTGATTGCAGCGCATCCTCCTTCGCCGCGATCCGCTCCTTCCGGCCCCGCTGTTTGTGGCCTAGCCGCAAAACTTCTTCGGCAGCGCTAAACAGATCGGACAGCAACTGCCGCTTCCAACTATTCCAAACGCCGGGGCCCACCGCACGAATGTCAACAATGGTTAGCAACAGCAGCAGGCGCAGCCGTTCAGGCGACTGGACGATGTCGGTAAAATCGAGAATCGTTTTGAAATCGGACAAATCCCGCTTGAATGCGACTGCCGACATCAGCAAATGCCGCCCTACCAGCCAAGCGGTAGTCTCCGTTTCCGCAGCGCTCATCCCGAAGCGCGGACACAGCCTTTCAGCCACCTGCGCGCCAAGCACGCTATGATCGCCGCCGCGCCCTTTGGCGATATCATGCAACAGAACGGCGACATACAGCACACGGCGCGAAACAATCTGTTTGACGATTGCAGTGGCAAGCGGATGATCCTCGCCAAATTCGCCCTTTTCGATTTTTGCAAGCAACCCAATGGCACGGATGCTATGTTCATCGACTGTATAGTGATGATACATATCGAACTGCATTTGGGCGACAACACGGCCAAAATCGGGCACAAAACGGCCAAATACGGTCGCCTCATTCATCCAGCGCAACACCGTTTCGGGATCGCGCGGGCTGGTCAGGATATCGATAAACATGGCATTGGCACGGGGATTCGAACGCACCTTTGCGTCGATCAATCGTGCGTCACGGTTTGCCGCGCGCATCGCCTGCGGATGAATCTCCACCTGATGCTTGTCAGCGAGCGCAAACATCTCAATCAGGCGAACCGGATCATGTTCAAACCAGTCGTCTGCGGGCAATGCCAGCCGCCCGCGATCAAACACAAAGCCTTGCAGATTGCGCGGTGAACGACGCAATCCCGCAAGCGAAAAACGCCTTCCTTTTGGCGCGAACTGATCATCAAGGTGGGCGAGAAACACCCCGGTCAAATCGCCGACCTGCTTTGCATTCAGGAAATAATGCTGCATGAAACGCTCAACCGCTGAGCGCCCCGGCCGATCTGCATAACGCATCCGTGTTGCGATTTCGCGCTGCACGTCAAACGTCAGCCGTTCCTCTCCCCGCCCGGTAATCGCGTGAAGGTGGCAACGCACCGCCCACAGGAAATTTTCAGCTTTTTGAAACTGGCGAAGCTCAGTTTTGGTAAGCAGCCCACGCTCGACCAATTCGGCAACGCTCTGCACCCGGTGCATATATTTGCCGATCCAGAAGAGCGTGTGGAGATCACGTAATCCGCCTTTGCCTTCTTTGAGATTAGGCTCAACAACGTAGCGACTATCGCCCATCCGCTTATGGCGCACATCGCGTTCGGCAAGCTTTTCGGCGATAAAGGTACGCGCAGTTCCGGCCACCACTTCGGCATCAAAGCGCGCCGACGCTTCATCATAAAGCGGCTGATCACCCCAGACATAACGCGCCTCAAGCAGCGCAGTGCGGATTGTCAGATCGCCCTTTGCCATCCGCACCATTTCATCAAGCGAACGGCTCGAATGGCCAATTTTCAGACCCAAATCCCAAAGCGTGTAAAGGATCGACTCAATGACTTGCTCAGTCCAGCCGGTTTGCTTCCACGGCGTCAGGAAGGCGATATCAACATCTGAATGTGGTGCCATTTCACCGCGCCCATAGCCGCCAACCGCTATGAGCGCGATCCGTTCAGACGCGGTTGGATTATTGAGCGGATAAAGCCGTTCGCGTGTAAAATCGAAGGTTACACGGAGCATTTGATCGATGAGAAAGGCCTGCGCTGCGGCTACCTCTCGTCCAGCCTGTGGGTGGAGCGCCAATCGCGCCGCAATCTCCACGCGGCCTGTCTCAAGCGATGCCTTCAAAATTGCGGTTGAGGCCGCACGCATCTGCCCGGCATTGCCGTCTTCAATCACGCTAAGCTGGTCAGCAAGTGCGCGCCGATCAACAATCATGCGGCGGTTGGTCAGTTGATCGAAGCGGGAAGCCATCGGCTCCTAATGCCTAACTTAGCTGGTGCTGTCGCCCTGATATTTCAGTTCAAGGTAGCGCCCTTGCGTTGCCAGCGTATTGAGATCACCCGAAGCAAGCTGTTCGGACAGGCGGGTCAACTCGGTATCAACCACACCCAGCCCATCAACCAATTGCTTGTCAGGGCTCATCCCGTTGAGGCCGTCACGGCGCAGATGCGGCGGCACCCGGTTATAACCGTTGACCAATTCGGGCAGTTCATCACCGATCAAGCGGCGCAGTTCGCCTGCAATTGGCTCGCGCTCATCTATGGTTTGCAGTTGCATCCCAAGCGTATCGAGTTTGCGACCGATATCATTGACCAATGTTATCGCGGGCGCAGGCAAAGCGCGGCGCTGCGCCTGAAGCCAGCGATCCGTGCTTTGGGGTAGTCGTTTGAGATCAACTTCGCGCAGTTTTTCAAAGGGCACGAGGCGTTCGCGACTGAAAAAGACACCGGCACACATCGCGCCAAGCATCGCGAGAAAAGCGATCATCACGCCCGCAATCCCGATTGGCGAGATCAAACCCCAGATGAAGGTTCCAAGGACAATCGCCCCAGCGCCGGCAGCCGCATATTTGATTGCACGGCCCGCGCGGGCGAACAGCGAACGCGGCTTTGGTGGCTGATTGGCCAAGTGCCGCTCAACCGCGCGGCGTTGCTGCCCTTGTTTAACTTCGGCTAATGTCTGATTCGAGTTCATTGATCAACTGACCGGCGCAAACGGACTGTCTGCGCCGCCGCCCTCAATCGCGGCCTGCCGTTGCCCTTCGGCACGCGCAATATAGCCTTTGGATTTCTCAACCTCGTTTGACAGCGTATCGACCGTGGTTTTCATTGAAACCAGCGCCTTGGCCTTGAACGTATCGATGCTGTCCATCGTCACGTAGATATTCTGGAACGCGCGCTGGAGCGTTTCCATTGGGATCGTGCTTGAGGCCGCCTGTTCGTGGATTTTTGCGGTCTGATTTTTGAGCATTTCGCCGGTTGAATCGATAATGTTCGCTGTCGTCGTGTTGAGCGCGGTGATTTGTTCAAGTACCAGTTTCTGCCCGACCAGCGCTTGCGCAACCGTAACCGCCGTGCGCAGTGCAGCGACGGTGGTGGTTGAGGCGCGGTCAACGCCCTTGATCAGTTCAACATTATTCTTTTTGACCAGATCAAGTGCCAAATAGCCCTGAACCGTCACGGCCATTTGGGTCAGCAGGTCAGTCGTGCGCTGGCGGATGTAAAAGAGCGCGGTTTCGCGGATTGCCTTGGCTTTGGCCGGATCACTGATATCAAGATCATTGGCCTTATCCTCAAGCTTGGCATCAAGTGCCTTGGCCACATGGATCATCTGTTCAAGCCGACCCATTGCGGCCCACAAATTCTGCCGCTCTACATCAATCGCGGCGTTGTCTTTAAGCAGTTCATCCTTGCCCGAACCAAGGTTGGAGAGGATTGAGGAAATATGGCCTTGTGATGATTTATAGCCATCGAAATAATTGCGCATCTTATTGCCGTAAGGGATGATCCCGAAGAATTTTTTGCGCGTGAACAGATCACCCTTGGCTCCGGGATCAAGATCCTCAATCGTCCGGCGCAGTTCGGCCAGATCCTTGCCAACGCCGCCTTCCTTATCCATCGCGCGAACGGGGCGATCAAGAAAACGGTTCGATTGGCCAGAGGCTTCGGCAATTTCCTTGCGGCCCATGCTGGTAAGCTGATCCACCTTTTTGCCAAATTCGGGCGAATTGGGGTCAAGCAATGCAAGCTCGCTCACAAAACCGTCGGCCTTTTCATCAAGCGCAGAGCGCTGCGTATCCTTGAGCGGAACAAGCCCTGATGCCTTTTCGGGCGCGACAACGGGCACCGGATCGGGCGCGTTTAATGTGATCGTTGGTTCCTGAACCTGCGTGGCCAAACAAGCCTCCTTTAACAATTTATCCGAACATGGCGATAAACGCTGTGTTATTCAAGTAGAACGCGCCAACCGTGCTGCGGCCCACGCCGAAATGATCAATTGCAGTTGGTGATACAGCATCAGCGGGATGATGATAAGCCCCGCCTCAGCGCCGGGAAACAGGATACGCGCCATCGGTGCGCCGGTCGCGAGCGTCTTGTGCGATCCTGAATAAAGCAGCGTAATCCGGTCTTCGCGCGCAAAGCCAAGTGCCCGCCCCAGCCACCAGGTCGAGCCAAATGCGAAGCCCAACAAGACCAGCACAACCAGCAGCAAAAAGCCAAATTGTCCGCCCGACAAACGCTGCCAAAGTCCGTCAACCACTGCCGCACTAAACGCCACGTAAACCGCCAAGATGATCGTCAGCCGATCCATCCGCCCAATCCAAAGCTTATGCCGCTCGGCCCAAGCGCCGAACCAGCCGTGCGCAATTTGGCCGAGAATGAAGGGCAGCAACAGCAGCCCCGCGATCTTGCCAATCGACCCAAGCCCGACGCCCGTCCCGCTCACGCTTGCAATTCCCGCAACGATTAGCGGTGTTAAGACAACACCTATGATATTGGAGAGGGCAGCGGCAACCACCGAAGCCGCGACATTGCCGCCCGCCATCGAACTTGATGAAATCGCCGCCTGCACCGTTGACGGCAGCGCGCAGAGGAACAGCACGCCGATCCAAAGACTAGGGGTGAGGAGCGAAGGCATCAGAAGCGATAATGAAAGCCCGGCAAGCGGAAGTGCCGCGAACGTGAAGCCAACGATGGCAAGCTGCAATCGCCAATGCCTGATCCCGGCCCATACCGCTTCGCGGCTCAACCGCAGCCCGTGAAAGAAGAAGAGCGTGAAGATCGCAATGTTAGACACAGTGGAAACGGTGGAAAGGGTAACGCCCCGCGCAGGCAAAACACTCGCCGCTATAATCACGCCGAGGAGGAGCAGGATGAAGCGGTCAGGGATCAGGCGGGCAAGCATAAGTGGGTGTGATGGCGCAATGCCGCGCGCTCGACAAGTGTCGCCATTTGATATATATCACTGCCATATACCAATTGGAGCCGTTGCAATGAATGATATGGCCAAAATCTTCTGGACAGGGCGCAGCCAAGCGGTGCGATTGCCAAAGGAATACCGCTTCAACGGCAAGGAAGTACGGATTAGCCGCGAAGGCGGTAGGGTCGTTCTAGAGGCGGTTGAAAGTGAAGCGCCCGGCGCGTGGCTTTATGCGCTTGAGCCGCTTGATGATGATGCAGCAGCGGGAGCACTTGATCGACCCAGCCCCAATCATCCCGACAACGCGCTTGATGACGATATCAGCTTCGACTGATGCGCTATTCGCTTGATACCAATATCGTCATTGCGCTGATGGCTGGAAACATTGGCGGATTGCGCGAAAAGGCAGCCGCCAGGTTTCAGGATGGTATTTGTGTATCAAGTATCGTCATGTTTGAACTCATGCACGGCGCATATAATAGCGCACGGGTTGAACAAAACCTTGATCGGCTTTCACGACTTGCTTTTCCGATCCTCGACTTTGTCGAAGCTGATGCAAAAGCAGCGGGCGAGATTCGTGCTCAATTAAAGCGCGCCGGAACACCCATTGGACATTATGATCTGCTGATCGCCGCTCAAGCCAAAGGGCGCGGGCTGGTGATGGTGACGAATAATGTTACCGAATTTTCGCGGGTGGAGGGGTTGGTTGTGGAGGATTGGATTGATCAGGCGTCACCAACATAATATTCGACTATCGTTTTCGGTTGCACTATTCTGATCCCATCAAAAGAGGTTTTGGTTTCTATGTCTCAAGTCCACCAATCAAATCACAGCTCCCAAAATGTTGAGAGTGAAATGCTTTCTCGGTTACGAGGTGAGATTCAAAAGGGTTTGGACAGCGGGGCGGCGGAACCTTGGGATGCAGACGAAATTAAGCAGGCCGCGCGCGCTGAACGCATCAAGGCACGCGCTGCCTAAATGGCGCGCATAGCGCGTCAGCCCCAAGCACGGCGTGACCTCATAGAAATTTGGAATTATATTGCGGATGATAGCGTGCGAAGTGCCGACGCTTTGATCCATCGAGTTGACGTTAAGCTGACCCTGCTCGCCACAAATCCCAAACTGGGCCGTGCACGCGACGAGCTTAGCGTTGGCCTGCGCAGCGTCAGCATTGGACGCTATGTTTTATTCTATCAACAAATGCCCGATGGAATTTTGCTCGTCCGCGTGCTGCACAGCGCGCGTGATTTGGCGTCACTATTGAAGGGATCTGTTTGACGCACTCTGTCCCACTCAATTCGCCGAGTCATTGATCAGGCCGCAATGACCAAACATGCTTCAGTCACGGCGAGTAACCAACTTAACATCTTTGCAATGCGCGCATTCACCTTCCTCGCGAGTATAATCTCGGGTCAATTCCAAAACGTTCGTCACGTGGTAAGCCTGTTGACTGCGCGCCAATTTGGTTGCTTTCGCAATGCAGACATCGCACAGTGCTGCAGGGGCTTGCTCGTTAATGTACTGGACAACACGCTCTGCTACTCTTGCCATATAACCTCCATGCTTTCAGCTAAGCATATAGTAGCGGAAGCAGGGTAGCGATAGCCGATGCATCGAATTTCAAACTGAGACACTACTCCTCCTCACCACCTTGCCGCACCGCACAAATTGCGCTAAGCGCGCGGGCAACGTCATTCCTCGCAATCAGAGTATTTTCATGAGCCTCCGCAATGTGGCCATTATCGCGCACGTCGATCATGGCAAAACGACCCTTGTTGATCAGTTGTTCCGTCAATCGGGCACGTTCCGCGAAAACCAGCGCATTGAAGAGCGCGCGATGGATTCGAACGATCTTGAAAAAGAGCGCGGGATTACGATTCTCGCCAAATGCACCAGCGTCGAATGGCACGGCGGCGGCGTTGATACGCGGATCAATATCGTCGATACGCCGGGTCACGCCGATTTCGGTGGCGAGGTTGAGCGCATTCTGTCGATGGTTGACGGCGTCATTCTGCTGGTCGATGCCTCCGAAGGCGCGATGCCGCAAACCAAGTTTGTGACGGGCAAGGCGCTTGCGCTCGGCCTGCGTCCAATTGTGGTGGTGAACAAGGTTGACCGTCCCGATGAGCGCATTCAGGAAGTGCTTGATGAAGTGTTCGATCTGTTTGTGTCGCTCGACGCAACCGATGAACAGCTTGATTTCCCAGTGCTTTTTGCCAGCGGCCGCAATGGCTATGCCTCGCTCGATTCGTCTGCGCGCGAAGGTACGCTCGCGCCGCTGTTTGAGACCATCGTGTCCCATGTGCCAGAGCCATCGGCCAATCCCGAAGGGCCGTTCAAATTCCTCGTAACGCTGCTTGACCGCGACAATTTCCTTGGCCGTATCCTCACTGGCCTCGTGTTTAGCGGTTCAGTCAAGACCAATATGCAAATTCATGCACTCAACCCCGATGGCAAAATCGTTGAAGCGGGCCGCGCATCCAAAATTCTCGCGTTTCGCGGGCTTGAACGCGTTCCGGTTGATGAGGCTTTTGCTGGTGACATCATCTGCATCGCCGGGATGACCCACACAACGGTGGCCGATACCATTGCCGACATTTCGGTGAGCGAGCCGCTCCACGCGCAACCGATCGATCCGCCAACGCTGTCGATGAGCTTTGCCGTCAATGACAGCCCGATGGCGGGACGCGAAGGCACCAAGGTAACCAGCCGCATGA
>JBBTEI010000021.1:0-47641 GCA_038042405.1 Pseudomonadota bacterium | reverse complement strand
GATCGAGGTGACGTTGATCTGGTCACGGATCAGCCGTGCCGCCATCCGCCGGGTTAGATAAATCAGCGATGATTTTGACGCGTGATAGCTATAGGTTTCCCAAGGATTGAGGCGGATACCGTCAATCGAGGTAATGTTGATAACCTTTGACGGCTTAGCCTTGGTTGCCCCTGATTTGAGCGCGCCGTAAAAGGCCTGGGTAAGGAAAAAGGGCGATTTGACATTCAGGTCCATCACCTTGTCCCAACCGCTTTCGGGAAAATCCTCAAATTCGGCACCCCATGCGGCCCCGGCATTATTGACGAGAATATCGAGCTTTGGCTCAAGCTTGGCAAAGGCCTCAGCAAGCGCCTTGCACCCCGCGACGGTTGAAACATCCATCGGGATGGCGATACAGTTTAGCCCAAGTTCAGCAGCCGCCTCTTCGCAGGCGGGGGCTTTGCGTGACGAGATATAGACCTTCGCGCCTTGGGCGATGAAGCCCTTGGCGATCATCTTGCCAATACCGCGCGACCCGCCGGTGATGAGCGCAACGCGGCCTGCAAGCGAGAAAAGTGCCTTGGTATCCATTTAATCCTCTCTCTCCCCTTCTGGGGATTTCAATAACCATTCATGATTGCAACACGGTCAGCATGGAAGCGCGCGTCACCGAAAAATTCGTTCAATCCGCGATCACGCTTCATATATAGCCCGATATCATATTCGTCGGTCATCCCGATGCCACCGTGCATCTGGACACCTTCGCGCACCGCCAGATTACAGGCATTGCCCGCCTTGGCCTTCGCCACCGCAACGAACATTTCGGCACGCGGATCACCATCATCAAGCAATTGCTGCGCTTTATAGACCACCGAACGCGCGGTCTCCATTTCACCGTAAAGATGCGCCGCGCGGTGCTGAAGCGCCTGAAATTCACCGATCAGTTGGCCAAATTGCTTGCGGGTTTTGAGATAGGTGAAGGTCGCATCCATTGCCGCTCCGCCAACGCCGGTCATTTCAGCCGCAGCGCCGATCCGGCCAGCATCGAGCAGCTTGGCAAGAATGCCCCAGCCTGCATCAACTTCACCGATCACAGCATCGGCATCGACATGAACACCGTCGAGCGTCAGCCGCGCGGCAAGCGATGAATCGGCCAAGCGCTGGGCATCAGCACTAAGACCCGCTGCGTTTTGCGGAACGGCAAACAGCGTGATCCCATTTTCCTCGCCCGCAGCGCCTGCCGTCCGCGCGCTGACAATCAGCATATCGGCAACATGACCATGAACCACAAACTGCTTCTTGCCCGAAAGTTTGAAACCATTACCCGAACGCTCGGCGGTGAGCGCGGTTGCGGCTGGCCGGTGCTTCGCGCCTTCGTCAATCGCCAAACCAATAATCGCATCGCCGCTTGCGATTTTGGGGAGCCACTGATCGCGCAGGCCAGCGCCGCCTGTTTTCAAAGCCTCGACTGCGGCCACCGCCGTCGTGAGGAAGGGTGACGGCGTAAGATTGCGGCCAATCTCTTCAAGGATGATGCCAGCCTCAACATGGCCAAGCCCAAGCCCGCCGTGGCTTTCGGGAACGAGAGTACCCGTGAAGCCCATTTCGGCAAACTGCTTCCACAGATCGCGGCTGAACCCGGTTGGATCATTGCTGTCACGAAGCGCGCGCAGATGTTTTACAGGGGCATGTTCGGCAATAAACGGCGCAGCGCTATCTTTGAGCATTGCCTGATCGTCAGTATGGTAAAGTGGCATGGGCGTCAGGCTCCAGGCAATTCGAGGATGCGTTTGGCGACAACATTGAGCATGACCTCGCTCGTGCCGCCTTCAATCGAGTTGGCCTTGGTGCGCAGCCAGCCGCGCGCTTTCGCGCCGCCGTTGGATGCGCGGCTGTCCCATTCAAGTGCATCAGAACCGCCTGCGGCCATCACCAGTTCGTGGCGGCGCTTGTTAAGCTCGGTGCCGATATATTTCATCGCGTTGGGCGCAGCGGGGTGGCCCTTGCCGCTCTTCATTTCATCCATGAAGCGCTCACTGTGTGCACGGAAGGCGATGGTATCAACGTCGAACATTGCCATATCGGCACGCAGCACCGGTTCTTGGCCTGCGGCCACTTTATGTGCCGCGCCAATCGAAGCCATGCCCTCTCCAAGGCCACCGCCCGAGATCATCTCACGCTCATGGCCAAGCAGATATTTAGCCACATCCCAACCGCGATTCAGCTCACCGACGATCTGATGCTTGGGCACCTTCACATTGTCGAAGAAGGTTTCGCAGAACGGGCTATTTCCGCTAATCAGGAGGATTGGCTTGGTGGTGACGCCCAGCGTCGTCATATCGAACAACAGAAAGCTGATGCCCTTATATTTATCCGATTTATCAGTGCGGACGAGGCAAAAAATCCAGTCGGCCTTGTCTGCATAGCTTGTCCAAACCTTCTGACCGTTGACGTTCCAATGATCGCCCATATCCTCGCCGAAGGTTTGGAGTGACACAAGATCGCTGCCCGAACCCGGCTCTGAATAGCCTTGGCACCAGCGAATTTCGCCGCGTGCGATCTGGTTGAGATAATGCACCTTCTGTTCTTCGGTGCCGAATTTGAGAAGGGCCGGCCCAAGCATCCAGATGCCGAACGACATCAGCGGCGTGCGGCAGCCAAGCTTGGCCATTTCGCTGCGCAGCGCCTTGGTTTCAGCCGGAGATAGACCCGCGCCGCCATAAGCCTTTGGCCAATCGGGCACCGTCCAACCCTTGGCCGCCATCGCATCAAGCCATTGTTTTTGCGCCGGGTTTTTGAATTTGAAATTGCACCCGCCCCAGCATGCGTCATCATCATGGCGCATCGGTTCGCGCATTTCGGGCGGGCAATTTGCCTCAAGCCAGGCGCGGGTTTCGGCACGGAATATTTCAAGATCAGCCAACAGGATTCTCCTTTTTCTTGGGGCATTACTAGGTCGCCAACCGCACTTTACGCAAGCGTCAATTAGCGAGTGCCCGTTTCCGTAACGGCATTGGCATGCACGTTGACGCACTAGGTCTTGTCCTTATGCTGGCACAAAATCACGGAGAGCAAGTCAATGAGATTCACCGGAAAAACTGCGATTGTCACGGGTGCTGCATCGGGAATTGGTAAGGCCACTGCCCTGCGCCTTGCCGCCGAAGGCGCGACTGTAATTGCGGCTGATATTGAGGATATTGGAGGCGCTGAACTCGCCGCGACTTCAAATGGCAAGATACTGTACCAGCACTGCAATGTCTGTTCGGACGCCGAGATTAAGGCGCTGATGGATTTTGCCGCTGCGACAACCGGCGGGATTGATATCCTTTTCAACAATGCGGGCGCTGGTGGCGCACACGAAACGATTGACGAGATTGATGCCGACGGCTGGGATCGGACGATGGATTTGCTGCTCCGTTCGGTTGCGATGGGCATCCGCCACGCAGTACCACACATGATCGGTCGCGCAGGGGCTTCGATCATTAACACCGCAAGCGTGGCCGCGCTTTCGACAGGCATGGCACCCACGGCCTATTCGGTTGCGAAAGGCGGGGTATTACATCTCACCAAGCTTGCGGCGGGCGATCTTGCCAAGCACCGCATCCGCGTCAATGCGATTTGCCCCGGCTTTATCAACACCAATATTTTTACGGCTTCACTTGAAATTGAGGACGCGAAAAAGGATATGGCAAAGGGGATCATCCAGTCGATGTCCGATCACGCCCAGCCCATTGCGCGCGGCGGCAAGCCCGAGGATATCGCAGGCACAGTTGCATTTCTGGCAAGCGACGATGCCGCATTCATCACCGGCACGCATATCCTTGTTGATGGTGGGATGCTGATCGGCCCGCGCCATAGCTGGGATCCTGATGCCCCCGGCCTGTTTGATGCGATCCGTGCGCTGGCTGAGGCAAACTAAATGACAGCGCCCGCAGCGGTGCGGGTGTCGCTGTTAACCAAGGTCAGCTACGGCATGGGTGCGGTTGCCTTTGGCGTCAAAGATAATGGTTTTGGCGTTTTCCTGCTGATTTTCTATAATCAGGTGATTGGTATGCCGGCTGATATGGTCGGGCTTGCAGTGATGATCGCGTTGATCGCTGATGCCTTTATCGATCCTGTCATCGGCCATTTGAGTGACCGTACCAATACCCGCTGGGGGCGGCGGCATCCCTGGATGTATGCAGCAATCCTGCCTATCGCCTTTTCCTGGCTGCTGATCTGGAACCCGCCAGATTGGTCACATAATATGCTATTCTTTTACATGATCGGCGCAACGATACTGGTGCGAACAGCGCTCAGTTGCAATGAAGTACCGGTGCAAGCCATCGTGCCTGAACTGACCGGCGATTATCATGAACGAACAAAAATCATCCGTTTTCGCGCGCTTTTTGGCTGGGGCGGTGGCTTGCTAATGCTACTGCTTGCTTATGGTGTCTTTCTGGTGCCAACAGCGGAACAACCCGTTGGCCAATTGAACCGCGCAGGTTATGAGGTTTATGCGCTGGCTGGCGCAGCTATGATGGCTGTGAGCGTGTTGATCGCGGGGCTTGGCACGCATAAACAGATCGCGCACCGGCCGCTGAACACCCCACCATCACAGCCCCTTGGTGCAGAGCTACGCGCAATTGGATCGACGTTGAACAACCGTGCGTTCCTGACGTTAATGGTGGCGGGGGTGTTTGCCTTTATCAACCAGGGCATCATCTTTGCGATGACGAACTACCTGATGACGTATGTGTGGGAATTCAGCACGCGCGCCTTTCTAGCCTATCCGATTGCGATCTTTATTGGCGTTTTGGTGGCTTTTTTCCTCGTGACGCCACTCTCGCATCGGCTTGGCAAGAAACACGCCGCCGCGCTTTGCGTGATTTTGACAATGTTCATAGGGTTCGTTCCTTATCTGTTGCGCGCCGCTGATTTGATGCCGGTCAATGGCTCTCTTGCTAGTCTCACCATTTTGATGACCTTTGTTGCCATTTCAACCGGCGTTGGCACCGGCGCGATGATCATCGCACAGTCAATGATGTCCGATGTTGTCGAGGCGTCACAAGCACAGACAGGCAAGCGACAGGAGGGCCTATTTTTTGCGGGCTATCTATTCATGCAGAAATGCATTTCGGGCTTTGGCATTTTTCTTTCCGGCGCCATCCTGACGATGGCAGAGTTTCCTGAAAAAGCGCAGCAGGGGCAAGTGCCCTTGGAGATTCTTGATCGATTATTGATGATTACTGGCGGGCTGATCTTCTTTTTTTCGATCCTTTCTGCATTGATTTTTCTGCGTTTCCCATTCGGCAAAGCTGAGCATGATGCGCGTTTGGCGCACCTTACAGAAGCGACGCAACAAAAGGGTGAATGAGGGGCTGGAAATACATCCCGAAAGCTGACATTGACGTTAAGGTAAACCGAGAGGACGACTCACATGGACTTCACCCTGAATGAACGCGAAACCTATTGGCGTGACCGCGTCCGCGATTTCATCAACATCAATCTTGTGCCGGCAACGCCGACTTTCATCAAGCAAGCCAATGAAGGTGAGCGGTGGAAAATCATTCCGATCATGGAGGAAATGAAGGCCAAGGCAAAAGCTGCGGGCATTTGGAATTTATTCATGCCGCCAAGCTCAGGCTTTCCCCATGTTGATGATACCGTCCATCTTGAAGGGCCGGGGCTAACCAATATGGAATATTCGCTCTGCGCTGAAGAAATGGGGCGGCTTGGCTGGTCTTCCGAAGTGTTCAACTGTTCAGCCCCCGACACGGGCAATATGGAAGTCTTCAACCGTTACGGCACGCGTGAGCAAAAGCTAAAATACATGGTGCCGCTGATGAACGGCGAAATCCGTTCGGCGTTCCTGATGACCGAGCCTGCGGTTGCCTCATCCGACGCGACCAACATCGAAACATCGATCCGCCGTGAAGGCGATGAATATGTCATCAACGGGACGAAATGGTGGTCTTCAGGTGCGGGTGATCCGCGCTGCAAAGTCGCCATAGTGATGGGCAAAACCGATTTTACCGCCAAGCGCCACGCGCAGCAATCAATGGTGCTCGTTGATCTTGACGCGCCCGGCGTCAACATTTTGCGCCATCTGCCTGTGTTTGGATATGATGATGCGCCGCACGGGCATATGGAAATCGAACTGAAGGATGTTCACATCCCCGCATCGAACATGCTGCTCGGCGAAGGGCGCGGGTTTGAAATCGCGCAAGGGCGCCTCGGGCCGGGGCGCATCCATCACTGTATGCGTACGATTGGTACTGCCGAAGTTGCACTTGAGAAAATGACCAAGCGACTGCTCTCACGGACAGCGTTCGGGCGCAAAATTGCTGAATTTTCGGTGTGGGAAGAACGGATCGCGCGCGCGCGGATTGATATTGAAATGACGCGGCTGCTCTGCCTCAAAGCAGCGCAGATGATGGATACCGTTGGCAATAAATCAGCGGCATGCGAAATCGCGATGATCAAAGTTCAAGCACCCAATATGGCGCTCAAAATCATTGATGATGCCATTCAGGCACACGGCGCAGGCGGTGTTTCCGAAGATTTCGGACTTGCCAGCGCCTATGCGCATCAGCGGACGCTGCGTCTCGCCGATGGCCCTGATGAAGTGCATTCGCGCGCCATCGCACGCCTCGAATTTGGCAAATATGGGGCTGAACAATCGGGCGGCATGTCGAGCGGCGATATCGGAGTGTCACGCTGATGAAGGCGGCGATTCTCCACACGGTTGGGCAACCGCTGAGTATCGAAGATGTCGTGATGTCGAACCCTGGCCCACGTGAGGTGCTCATCCGCACCGCCGCGTGCGGCCTTTGTCACAGCGATCTGCATTTCATCGAAGGTGCTTATCCGCATCCACTCCCCGCAATTCCAGGCCATGAAGCGGCTGGCATTGTCGAAGCAGTGGGCAGCGATGTTCGTTCTGTCAAAGTGGGTGACGCCGTTGTCACATGCCTTTCGGCGTTCTGCGGGACGTGTGAATATTGCGTAAGTGGGCGGCTTTCGCTCTGCATGGGCGTCGCCACGCGCCGTCAACCCGGCGATGCCCCACGCATCACAAAGGCGGATGGAAGCCCAGTCAACCAGATGCTCAACCTGTCGGCCTACGCCGAACAAATGTTGATCCACGAAAATGCGTGCGTTACGATCAATCCCGATATGCCGCTTGACCGTGCCGCCATCCTTGGTTGCGCGGTGACGACGGGTGCTGGCACAATCTTTAACGCGTGCAAAGTGACACCGGGCGAAACGGTTGCCGTAATCGGTTGTGGTGGGGTTGGTCTAGCAACGATCAATGCGGCCAAAATCGCAGGCGCGGGGCGGATCATCGCGGTTGATCCGATGCCAGAAAAGCGCGCACTCGCAATAAAACTGGGTGCGACTGATGCCATTGACGCCAACGATGCCAGTGCGGCTACGATTGTTGAAATGACAAAGGGCGGGGTTGACCATGCGATTGAAGCGGTTGGGCGTCCAGCCTCTGCGGCAACGGCTGTTGGTGCGCTGCGACGCGGCGGCACGGCGACGATCCTTGGCATGATGCCACTGTCCGAGCGGGTCAGCCTTGGCGCGTTCGATCTGCTCCAAAGCAAAAAATTGCAAGGCGCAATCATGGGCGGCAACCGCTTCCCGGTTGATATTCCGCGTCTCGTTGATTTCTACATGCGCGGGATGCTTGATCTCGATACGATTGTTTCCGAAACGATCCCGCTCACCGCGATCAATGAAGGCTTCGAGCAAATGAAAAAGGGCGATGCCGCGCGGTCGGTAATTGTGTTCGATCAATGACGCTCGACGCGCAAACTGCCTTTAGCGGGACTGTTGCGCCAGAAGGTGCCGACAAAATTGATGAGGCCAAGCTCGCCGCATGGATGGCGGCCAATGTCGCCGGCTTTGAAGGCCCGGTTGAAGTTTTGAAATTTGCCGGCGGGCAATCAAACCCGACCTACCGGATCAATGCCAAGAACCAGTCTTATGTGCTGCGCCGTAAGCCGTTCGGGCCGTTGCTCCCCTCCGCCCATGCGGTTGACCGCGAGTATAAGGTGATCGCCGGGCTCCACCCAACCGGCTTTCCCGTCGCCAAGCCATATGGGCTTTGCACTGATGACAGCGTCATCGGTAGTTGGTTTTATATTATGGCTATGGTCGAGGGGCGGACGATCTGGGACGGTGCCATGCCGGGATCAAACTCGACCGAACGCCGCGCAACCTATGAAGCAATGATTGATACGCTCGCTGCACTTCACGCGATCGATGTCGAAGCGGCTGGCCTGTCCGACTACGGCAAGCCCGGCAATTATTTCGGACGGCAGGTTGACCGCTGGACGAAGCAATACCGCGCTTCCGAAACCGAGACGATGCCTGAGATGGAGCGGCTGATCGACTGGCTGCCCAAGACGCTGCCCGAGCAAACGCGCACGAGCATCGTCCACGGTGATTACCGCATCGACAATATGATCTTTGCAGGCGACGCGCCAAAGGTAATCGCGGTGCTTGATTGGGAGTTGGGCACGCTTGGTGATCCACTGGCTGATTTCACCTATGTCGCGATGGCGTGGGTGACCGAAAATGGCGGACGGTCGGGCGTGATGGATTTGGATCGTGCTAGCCTCGGCATACCTGAGCTTGACGAAATGGTGACACGTTACTGCGTGGCGACCGGGCGCGCGGACATCCCCGATATCAACTGGTACTTCGCCTATAATTTCTTCCGCTTGGCCGGGATTATTCAGGGTATTAAAAAACGCGTTATCGACGGCACCGCAACGTCGCCGCACGCGCGCGACATGTCCGAACGCGTCCGCCCGCTTGCTGAGGCAGCATGGGGTTTTGCGGTGAAAGCTGGGGCATAACCTCGTTTAGGAGAGAAGAATGTCATTATTCGATATGACCGGGAAGGTCGTCGTTATCACTGGCTCATCACGCGGCATTGGCAAAGCCATCGCCGAAGAAATGGCCGAACATGGTGCCAAGGTCGTTATTTCCAGCCGCAAAGCCGACGCCTGCGATTTGGTAACGGACGCGATCAACGCCAAATACGGCGCTGGCACCGCGATCACTATCCCTGCCAATATCTCGTCAAAGGAAAGCCTTCAAAACCTCGTCGATGAAACCCGCAAAACATTCGGCAAAATTGACGCGCTCGTCTGCAACGCCGCGTCTAACCCCTATTACGGCCCTTCTGCCGGGATCAGCGATGAGCAGTTCAACAAGATCCTGACCAATAATATCATCGCCAATCACTGGCTGATCAGCATGGTGGTGCCCGAAATGACCGCGCGCGGCGAAGGATCGGTCACGATCATCTCATCCATCGGCGGGATCAAGGCATCGACTGTGATTGGTGCCTATTGCATCTCAAAGGCGGCGGACATGCAGCTCGCGCGCAATCTCTCGGCTGAATATGGCCCACAAGGTGTGCGGGTGAACTGCATCGCGCCGGGGCTGATTAAAACAGATTTTGCCAAGGCATTATGGGATGATCCCGAAACGCTAAAGCGCTCAACCGCAGGCGCATGTCTCAAACGCATTGGCGAGCCTGAGGAGATTGCCGGGGCCGCCGTATTCTTGGCCTCGCGCGCAGGCGCATTCACCACAGGCCAAACCATCGTTATCGATGGCGGCGCAACAATTAGCGGAGGCGCATGATGGGACAATTGCAAGGGAAAGTCGCGATCATCACTGGCGCAGGGTCAGGCATTGGCCGCGCGTCGGCCATCCTCTTTGCGCAGGAAGGCGCAAAGGTCATCCTTGGTGACAAGACCGAGGCTGTCCACGAAACCGCGAAGATGGTGGGCGATGCCGCAACCGCAATCCAGATTGATGCCGGGCTTGAGGCCCATGTGCAGAAGATCGTCGCGCTCGCGCTGTCAACGCACGGGCATCTTGACATTGCCTTTGCGAACGCAGGCATCTCCGGCGGCATGGCAGGGATATTCGATCTGACGCCTGAAGAATGGGCAGAGATATTGCGCGTCAACCTGATCGGGCCTTGGCTGATGGCCAAACACGCTGGCAAGGCGATGGCCAATGCGGGCAAAGGCGGTTCGATCATCATGACGGCAAGTGTTGCTGGCATCCGCTCAGGCGCGGGCGGCCCGGCTTACTCCGCCTCCAAAGCGGGCGTGATCAATCTTGCTGCAGTGACGGCACAGCAGCTCAGCGAAACCGGCGTGCGCTGCAACGCGATATGCCCCGGCCTTACCGAAACGGGCATGACCAAGCCGACATTTGATTACGCAAAGTCAAAAGATGTCATGCACAAGGTCGGGCGGCTCAATCCGCTGCGCCGCGCCGCCCAGCCAAGCGAACTGGCAAGCGTTGCATTGTTCCTCGCGTCAGACATGGCGAGCTATGTCAACGGGCAAGCCATCGCGGTTGATGGCGGGCTTTCCTCTTCGCACCCTGTGACGCGCCAGCTTACCGGTCAGACGGCGGTATAAATCATGAAAATGCCGCCGCGTCAGGGCTGAACATTGACCCAACCCTCTTCGCCAAAGCCGAAACCATAGCAGCAGGAATCCCACGCCAATGACGCATCCAAACTCTTACGAACTTGGCTTTCTGCCCGACCGGCTTGACCGGATCAACGCACATATCCAAACCAAATATCTCGATACCGGCAAACTCCCTTTTGGCGCGCTACTCATCGGCCGTGGCGACGAGGTCGCACATCTGTGGACGTCGGGTGTCGAGGAGGATGCGATCTTCCGCATCATGTCCATGACCAAGCCAATCACCTCAATTGCGCTGATGCAGCTCGTCGAGCAGGGCAAGGTTGCGCTCTCTGACCCGGTCGCCAAATATATCCCCGAATTCAAAAATCTTGGTGTGTTCGTTGCGGGCGGCGGCAATACCCCAATGATGTCACGCCCACCTTTGATCGCCCCGCGTGTGATTGATCTGATGCGTCATACCGCCGGTTTTACATATGGATTTCAGGAACGCACCAATGTTGATGCGGCCTACCGCGCCCAAGATCTCGACGGCTGGGCCAAACATGACAATGATGAATTCGTGGCCAAGCTTGCCAAAATCCCGCTCGAATTTGATCCAGGCACCTGCTGGAACTATTCGGTTTCAACCGATCTTGTCGGCATTATCGTATCACGCGTTTCGGGCATGTCGCTTGGTGAATATTTTGCGCAGAACATCTTCGCACCGCTTGGCATGAATGACACCGGCTTCGTTGTGGCCGCAGACAAGGTTGACCGCATTCCTGCGGCCTATGCGTGGCACCCGACCGAAAAGCTGAAACTCAGCGATAAGGCGGGTGCCGAAAGCGCGTGGACGCGGGCGCATAAATTTCAATCGGGCGGCGGCGGGCTTGCCTCCTCCCTGCATGACTATCACCGTTTTTGCCGGATGCTATTGAACGGCGGCGCACTTGACGGCGCGCAGATCATCAGCCCGAAAACCCTACAGTTAATGACCGCCAACCATTTGCCTGGCGGCAAAGACCTGACCGAGCTCTCCAAATCCCTGTTCAGTGAGGCCGAGATGGCAGGCATTGGATTCGGGCTGGGCTTTGCCTCGATTGTCGATCCGGCGGCAACGATGGTGGCCTGTTCGCGCGGCGAATATTTCTGGGGCGGGATGTATTCCACTGCCTTTTTCGTTGATCCGGTCGAAGACATCATCATGATTTTCATGACGCAGCTTATGCCTTCAAGCAGCTACCCCATCCGGCGCGAAATCAAGACAATGCTTTATGCGGCACTCGCCGCCTGACTTTAGGGAGAAAAATCATGCAATCAGTCACCACCCACCGCGACGGCGAAGTCCTTGTCATCCTCGTCAACAATCCGCCGGTCAACGCGCTGAGCTGGCATGTGCGGCAGGGATTGAAAGACGGTGTTGAAGAAGCACTGGGTGATCCGGCAATCAAGGCGGTTGTCCTGCGCTGCGAAGGGACGACCTTCATCGCGGGCGCTGACATCACTGAATTCGGCAAAGCGCCGCAAGGCCCGGACCTTGGATCGACGCTGACCGCTATGGAAACCGCGACGAAACCAATCATCGCCGCAATCCACGGCACGGCACTTGGCGGCGGTCTCGAAACCGCGCTTGCCTGTCATTACCGGATTGCCGTGCCTTCGGCCAAACTTGGCGTGCCTGAGGTAAAGCTCGGCCTCCTCCCCGGTGCTGGTGGCACGCAGCGGCTACCTCGTTTGGTTGGCGTTGAAGCCGCAGCGGCAATGTGTTCGGGCGGCGATCCGGTGCCGGCTGCCAAGGCCAAGGAGATGGGCCTGGTTGATGCGCTGGCTGGCGAAGCGAGCTTGGCCGAAGATGCGATTGCCTTCGCGCGTGAATGTATTGCCAAGGGGCCGCGCGCGACGCGTGATTTGCCGATTACAGGTGATGTCACCGTGATTGAACAATTGAAAGCTGCGAACGCCAAGAAATGGAAGGGCTTTGAAGCGCCTTATGCCAATCTTGCCTGTGTTGAGGCGGCAACGCGCTTGCCCTTTGACGAAGGCATGACGTTTGAACGCACCGAATTCATGAAACTGATGATGGGCAGCCAGTCTGCCGCCCAGCGCCACATGTTCTTCGCTGAAAGGCAGGCTCCCAAGATTGACGGCCTGCCAAAAGACACGCCGTTGCGCGATATTAAAAAGGTCGGCGTGATCGGTGCCGGCACGATGGGCGGCGGCATTACGATGAATTTCCTCGCCAAGGGGATTCCGGTCACCATTGTCGAAATGGTGCAGGAAAATCTTGATCGCGGCGTCGGCGTCATCCGCAAGAATTACGAAAATTCGGCTGCCAAGGGCCGCTTCACACAAGAAAAGGTTGAACAAATGATGGCGCTTTTAACGCCGTCGCTCAGCCTCGACGCGCTTGCCGATGTCGATCTTGTAATCGAAGCAATCTACGAAAATATGGATGTGAAGAAAGAGGTATTCGGCAAACTTGACAAGATTTGCAAGCCCGGTGCGATTCTGGCGTCAAACACATCCTATCTTGATGTCGATGAAATCGCGGCGAGCACATCGCGCCCACAGGATGTGCTCGGTACGCACTTCTTCTCGCCCGCCAACGTCATGAAGCTCCTCGAAGTGGTGCGGGGCGAAAAAACAGCCGTTGATGCGCTGGCAACCGCGATGGCAATTGGCAAAAAGATCGGCAAAGTGGCGGTCGTCGCAGGCGTCTGCCACGGCTTTATCGGCAACCGGATGCTCAGCAAGCGGCAGGCCCCCGCCAATCAGTTGCTGATGGAAGGAGCAACGCCCGCGCAGATTGACAAGGTGCATACCGATTTCGGGATGCCAATGGGGCCGTTTCAGATGAGCGATCTCGCCGGGCTTGATATCGGCTGGCACCGCGATCCCGCCAAAATCGAAACGCTACGCGATGCGCTGTGCGCGGCGGGCCGCTTTGGCCAGAAAAATGGCAAAGGCTTTTATGATTATGATGAGAAGCGCGTCGGCACGCCAAGCGCCGAAGCTCTGGCGATCATCGAGGAATTCCGCGCGACGTCTAATCTGCCTAAGCGTGAGATCACGACGCAGGAAATCATTGAACGGACGCTCTATCCAATGGTCAACGAAGGCTATCTGATCCTTGAAGAAGGCAAGGCGCAGCGCGCGTCGGACATCGATGTCGTCTGGATTTACGGCTATGGCTGGCCGATCTATCGCGGCGGGCCGATGTTCTGGGGCGACCTTGAAGGCGCTGGCAAGATTGTCGAGGCACTTGAGCGGCACGGGATCAAGGTGGCGGCAAGCTTGAAAGCCAAAGCATAGCCTGACGGGGCGCCCGGCGCTTCATTTTATACGAAGCGGCGGGCGCAAAGAGATGCGTCTTTGCAAAAAAGGCGTTTGGGAAATGGCGGAACACCCCAAATCCCCAATTGCGTCACACAATTCATCCCGAAGCTGGTGCGGCTTATCGATCATCGCTTGGCTATGCGCGAAGTCACAGGCAGGAGGGCTCTCAACAAAAACAGATTTGGGTTGGAAGTTTCCTAAGTGAACCGTGTTTTCGCGCAGCTTGGCACTGCGATGCTTGCTTTGATGCTCTTTTTCCCTGTGGCATCGCAGGCGCGCTCCATCCTCCAATGCGTCCCCTTTGCGCGACAAATGTCGGGTATCGAAATTCGTGGCAACGCAAAAACCTGGTGGAGCCAAGCCGAAGGACGTTATGATCGTGGCCAGACCCCGCGTGAGGGTTCAGTCCTTGCCATGCCTAGCTCGGGCAAAATGCGGCTCGGCCATGTCGCGATGGTCAGCAAAATTTTGAATGACCGCGAAATCCTGCTGACCCATGCAAACTGGTCACGGCGCGGCGGCATTGAGCGTGATGTCCGGGCGATTGATGTATCGGACAAAGGTGATTGGAGCCGCGTGCGCATCTGGTATGCCAACAATGCTGATCTTGGCACGTCAAGCTATCCGGCTTATGGTTTCATTTATGCAGGCGCAGCCCCCGAAACCAAAGTACGGACTGCGCTGCTCCTTCCCGCAGACGTTATCGAGCTGGCAGCCCAAGGTAGCTGAGCTACCGTCCCTTCCACTCCGCTTTACGCTTTTGGGCAAAGGCAGCAGCGCCTTCACGCGCATCCTCGGTCATGAATAAATTGCCGAGCGTTTCGCTTTGCTTCGTCCACATATCGGCTTCGTTCCATTCGCGGGATTCGACAATCACCTGCTTCGACCGTGCAACCGCGAGTGGGCCATTGGCCGTAATGCTTGCCGCAAGCTCAAGCGCGCCATCAAGCGCATCGCCCTCGGTCACGCGGTTAATCAACCCCATTTCATAGGCCCGGCCCGCAGTCATAAAGTCGCCCGTCAGCGCAAGCTCCATCGCCAGGCGCGGCGGAATCTGGCGCGGCAGACGCACAAGCCCACCAGCCGCCGCCGCAAGCCCACGCTTCGCCTCAGGGATACCGAATTTGGCATCCTTATTAGCAACGACGAGATCGCAGGCGAGCATGATTTCAAACCCGCCTGCCAGCGCATAGCCATTGACCGCAGCGATCAGGGGCTTCTTGGGCGGCGCTTCGGTCAACCCGGCGAAACCACGCCCGGCAACAAAGGGCAGCTCTCCCATAAGAAAACCCTTAAGATCCATCCCCGAGCAGAAAGTTCCACCAGCGCCGGTAATAATGCCAACACGCAATTCGTCTTCGCCGTCAAGCCGGTCAAGTGCAGCGGCAACACCTTCTGAAAGCGCCTTATTTGCCGCATTTTTGGCTTCCGGGCGGTTGAGCGTGATGATGAGTATGCCATCACGGGCTTCGGTCAAAACTTCGCTGCTCATCGCACGGCTCCTTGTTTCTGCTTCATTTTCCGAACAGTGGGACAAGGTGACGTTTACGTCAAGCTATCGCGCAATTCGCGTTTGAGCACCTTGCCGATAACACTGCGTGGCAATTCCCGGGCCTCGACCAGCCGATTGATCCGCTGCGTCTTGCCAAGCTTTGCATTGGTTTGGGCCAGCACCGCCGCCATATCGCCGCCATCACGCAGTACGACAAAACCAACCGGAGTTTCGCCCCATGCTTCGCTTGGCGCACCAACAACCGCACATTCAGCCACGTCAGGATGTTGGGCCAGAACATGTTCGAGATCGCTCGGATAGATATTAAATCCGCCCGAAATGATCATGTCCTTTGCTCTGTCCATCAGGATCAGGAAGCCGTCTTCGTCAAAGCGGCCAATATCGCCGTGGCGGTAGAAGAGATTACCCTGCGCGTCATGCCAGTGCATCGCTTTGGTTGCATCGGGGCGATTGTTATAGCCCGTCATCATCGCCGGGCTGCGGCCGACAATCTCGCCGACCGATCCGCGCGGTAACTCATTACCGTCTTCATCAATCACGCGCATATCATGTCCGGGGGATGGCTGGCCAACGGTATGATGCTTGTCGGTATATTTATGCGCCTCAAGCAGGCACACTCCGCCGCCTTCGGTCAGCCCGTAAATCTCGACCAGACCGCCGGGCCAGCGCTTCATGACATCGCTTTTCAGTTCAGCCGAAAACGGCGCGCTGGTGCAATATTTCATGACAAAGGATGACAGATCAAACTGCTCAAATTCGGGCAGCGCCATGATCCGGCGATATTGGACGGGAACAAGCATTGTATTGGTCGCGCGTTCACGCTGCGCCAGCTCAAGAAAGCGCCGCGCATCAAACTTTTTCATAAAAACCGACGTTCCGCCTGAAGCAATCGTCGGCAAGAAACAGGCCATGGTCGTGTTTGAATAAAGCGGGGTAGAAAGGATCGTCACCGCTTGAGGACCATAAGCCGGCAATCCCCGATGGATATGCTGCCAGCGCATCGCATGACTGTGAACGATACCCTTTGGCATCCCGGTCGTGCCCGATGAATAGATGATATTGAAACCGTTTTTGGGTTCAAGCGCGACAGATATGGGCGCAGCGCCCTCGCCGTCCATCCACTGCATTAGCGGTTCACCAACGTCACTGCCGTCCATAGCGATACGGATCGCATTACCACAGCCTTGGCCTTCAAGTGCCCCTGCTACGCCGCGATCAAGAAACAAGTGCCGCGCGCCGGTGTCGCGCAGCATCGCCGCCATCGCTTCTCCGGTTGCCGAATTGGTGAGCAGCCCCGCAATTGCGCCGGTACGCAGCGTCGCGATAAACACCGCAACCTGCTCAACACTGTTAAGGCCAGCAATCGCAGTCGCCCCGCCGCTGCCCACGCCCTCTCGCTGGAGACGCGCAGCAATCCGGTTTGCCATACTGTCGAGCGTGGCCCAGCTGATCCGCTGATCCTCATCAGCGAGCGCAATCGCTTCGGGTCGTTCGCGCGCGTGCGCTGCCACGATATCGGCAAGATAGGCAAAATCGGATGTGAGAAGGTTTTGGCTGTTTGTCATACCGCCTCCTATCAAAACCGGGGAAAGAGTCGAGGGCCGACGGGCCTCCATCGCTTACTCGCCGACGGAAATGCCACCGCCCGACTTACCAAAACATTGACGCGGTTAAGCCTTTGGTAGCCATGTTCTGACATAAGGGCGTCTTCCAATCGTGGAGAACGCCCTCTTGTTCTTGATCGCTGTTGCCCTGTCGCTTTCAATCGCTTCCGAGGAAACGCCGCCAGCGCATGTCGAATGCGTGCCGATCGCGCGACAGCAATCTGGAATTCAAATCTATGGCGATGCGCGGACATGGTGGGATCAGGCCGATGGACGCTATGTTCGCGGCAATACGCCCAAGCCGGGTGCCGTCCTCACCTTCAAACCACACGGCGCGATGACACTTGGTCATGTCGCTGCGGTGAGCAAAGTCATTGATGAGCGGAACATCCTCGTCACCCATGCCAATTGGTCACCGATCAATGGCCGACGCGGGCAGGTTGAGCGCAACGTGCGCGTCATCGATGTTTCAGAAAACGGTGACTGGAGCCGTGTCCGCGTCTGGTATGCCCCGCTGGAGGATTTGGGGACGACCGCGTGGCCGGTGCACGGGTTTATTTATCCCGCTGGAACGGCGCCAAAGCCCATGGTCCCACGGCTGCAATATGCCTCAATGCTCACATTTGAACCAGGAGCACTAAACACCGCAGCAGCGGTTCGCCCGACTGGACGCCTCGCCTATCTGGGGAAGATGCTTGAGCGTCTAAAATAACGCGCGCCCGCTCACCCCAAGCTCTTTGACGCCTGCTCAAACACATCCTTGCTTAAGCCCGGCGTATTCACAATCCGTTGAAGTTCGCCGCGCATCAATGTCTGGCGGGCCTCGTCAAAGCGCCGCCAGCGGCCAAGCGGTGGCGCGAGTTTGGCGGCGGTCTGCGGATTGATCGGATCAAGCGCAATCACGATGTCGGCCAGAAAGCGATAACCCTCGCCGCTCGCGATATGAAACTGTTGCTGGTTGACCGAAAACGCGCCAACCAATGAGCGCACCCGGTTGGGATTGTTGAGCGTAAAATCGGCGTGGCGCTCAAGCTCGCGCACCGCTTGCCATGTGTCATCGCGCATCGCGAGCGCTTGCGTGGTAAACCATTTGTCGAGCACCAGCGCATCGGCGCGGTAACGGTTGTAGAAAATGTCGAGTGCCGCAATCCGTTCGGGTGCATCACTATTGCTCAGAACACCAAGGGCTGCCTGCCGGTCAGTCATATTGTCGGCCGCATCGAACTGGCTGAATGCAAGCGACGCGGCATCACCCGCTTTGCCCGAGGCGATAAAGCCAAGCGCGACGTTACGCAGGCGGCGCGCACCCTTTGCTGCGGGGGAATATTCAAACGCGCTGGCCGCGTGTGCCGCATAAGCCGCGCGCCAATGCTCATCGAGCGCCTTGCCAAGATCGGCACGAAGCGCATCACGGGCGGCGTGGATCGCATCGGGATCAACCACGAGCATCTGATCGCCGATAAACGCCTCGCTCGGCACCATAATCGCCTCGGCGACAAAGGCAGGATCAAGCGTATTGCTTGTGAGCGTATTTTTGATCGCATCAATCACCGGCGCGTGATCGGCTTTGCCCGTTGCTACGGCCCCGACCAGCGTATCGACCATCAACTGCTGCATCGCCTCATAACGGCCAAACGGATCATCATCATGGGCGGAAAGAAACGCGAGATCGGCCGCACTGCGCTCTGCCTCAATCACCACTGGCGCTGAAAAACTGCGGTTGATCGAAAGCACCGGCGGCATTTTAAAGCCACTCGCCTCGATCTGTGTCACGCCCTCACTCAGCACAACCAACTGTTCACCACCATGTGTGCCGCTTTCGCGGTCAAACAGCGCAAGCTTGATCGGGATCGCCATTGCGGCCTTGTCGCTTTGCCCCGGCGTATCAGGCACTGATTGGGTCAGCGTCAGCACGGCCTTACCTTCGGCTGGATTATGCGCCATCTCGGCCTTCACGCGCGGGGTGCCCGCTTGGGCGTACCACAGCCGGAACTGCGTCAGATCAACCCCGCTCGCCGCCTCCATCGCCAGCACAAAATCTTCGCACGTCACCGCCTGACCATCATGGCGCTTAAAATACAGATCGCTGCCTTCACGGAACTTCTCGGCCCCGAGCAAGGTGTGCATCATGCGGATGACTTCGGCACCCTTATTATAGATGGTCGCGGTGTAGAAATTGCCAATCTCAAGGTAAGATTCAGGGCGCACCGGATGCGCGAGCGGGCCGCTATCCTCCTGAAACTGGTTGCCGCGCAGGATGCGGACGTCCTCGATCCGTTTGACCGCCGCCGAGCCTTGATCGGCCGAAAAGCACTGGTCACGGAAAACGGTAAAGCCTTCCTTGAGGCTCAGTTGGAACCAGTCACGGCAGGTAACGCGGTTGCCCGACCAATTGTGGAAATATTCATGCGCAACCACGCCGAGCACGCCGTCATAATCAAGGTCAGTCGCGGTGTCAGGATCAGCCAAGATATAGCGCGAGTTGAAGATGTTGAGGCCCTTATTCTCCATCGCGCCAAAGTTGAAATCATCAACCGCAACGATGTTGAAAATCGCGAGATCATATTCGCGGCCATAGACCGCCTCATCCCACGCCATGCTCGTTTTGAGCGCGGCCATTGCGTGCGCAGTTTTGGGCAGATCACGCGCGGCAACCCAGATCGCCAGATCAACCGTGCGGCCCGACATCGTGGTGAAATGATCGCGGTTTGCCGCGAGATTGCCCGCAACCAGCGCGAAGAGATAGCTTGGCTTGAAGAAGGGATCATTCCACTGCGCAAAATGCTTGCCACCGGGCAAATCACCACTGCCCACCGGATCACCATTGGCGAGCAGCACCGGATAGGCGGCCTTATCTGCGGTCATCCGCACATGATAACGGCTCAGCACATCGGGGCGATCAGGGAAGAAGGTAATCCGGCGAAACCCCTCTGCCTCACACTGCGAACAGAGCATCCCCGAACTGGCATAGAGCCCCATCAGCGTCGTGTTGGCGATCGGCGAAATCTCAACGACGGTTTCAACATTATGCGCGCCGCCGCTGAGCGCAACCTCGAGCTTGCCGCCATCCATCCGCCAGTCTGCCGGAGCGCCATCAACAGTGACGCTGAGCGGCGTCAGTCCGTCACCATCAAGCACCAATGGCCGATCATGCGCGCCGTTCCGTATGACGCCAAGCGTCGCCTTCACCCGCGTTTTGACCGCATCAAGATCAAAATCGAGCGCGACCTCCGGGATCAACCAATCGGGCGCGCGGTAATCCTCACGGCGGATGGCGACAGGCGGGGCGGCGGGGGCGGTCTGAATATCAAGCATGAGTCGCAGCCTAGGCGCGGCAGGCGGATTGATCAATCGGGGCGGGGGACAGGGGTGATAAGGTGATTATTTTATGGAGAGTGCCCCTTTCAAAAAAGCGCGGATTTCTCAGGAAGTTGATGCTGAATCGACAGTTTCGTTGAACCTCCACGATTTGAAAAAATGGCATAACCGATCCATCAAGGCGACACAGTGAGGAGGGCAAGCGAGGCGCGAAAGCGTTGACCATGATTGGAACATATCATGAGTATTATGTGTAGGACAGCGCTGTGAGTGGGGGCAATCAGGCGAGGCGTCGGCGATGATCCGCTTGCACCTTGGCCGACGGATTGTCCGTGATTAGCGCCCCGTCCTTGCGAGCGAAGCGCGGCAATCCAGTAGCGACGGTAGAACTGGATTGCCACGTCGCTGCGCTCCTCGCAATGACGGGGCTGTCGGATGTCGGCTATTGATCATACAACACAAAATAGCGGACGTAGCTCTTACTGTCTTTGCGTCTCATATCAGCCTTTAGAATAGATTCGACACAGAAGTATGGGGTAGACCATCCTCTGCTGCCCGTCGTACTTTGCGGTCAACAACCTCATTCAATGGTATGCCGCGTTCAAGCAGTTCGTAAAGGTCGAGTCCGGTCATGCAAATGGTTCGCTTGCCACGGCCAAAAGTCTCTAATGCGGATTCCGAAAAGCCGCTGTAACTGATAAAGAGACCACGCGCCCAAGCTGCCTTCTCATTGAGCTTGCCTTCGAAGTCCCTGAGATCCTTTGCCTCGGTTTGCTCGTTCTGCCACTTGGCCTCAAATAAATATGTCTCCCCATGCAGCATGAAACTACCATCAATTTGTTCGCCACGATTCCGAAATGACTCGCGCGGCTTCATTCCAAAAAGATCAAATAGCTGAGCCAAGAAACGTTCGAAGGCGTATCCGCGCTTTTGAGGTGCCATAGCAGTTAGCTCCATTATCTCAGCTTTGAGAGCCGCTACCTTTTCGTGGTCAAACACACGTCTAACTGGCTCTGGTGGCTGCGGCTGTCCTGTCGCACCGAGGCGCGCTAGCAGCGCTCTGTACTTGCGCTCAGCACCGGCGACTGGATCTTTATCATCTCTGATATAGTCCGACCGCAATTCCCATAGGGCTTGTAACGTCCGTGCAGATGTGGCGTCATCAGCAAGTTCAAGAAAACGCCTCAAGCGCTTGCCCTTAGAGCCACCGTTCGTTGCATATATTGGATCGTCGATATCCACATCAAGTTCGGCTGCGAAGAACTGCGAGTATGTGCGATCGGAGAAATCAAGGACGTACCCTCGCCCCCTAATAAAATCCACAAGATCATCTATGGTGCGGAAATCAATCTCTTTAAGGCTACTCATTCTAAATCCCATACAGCAACTCAAATGATGTCTATCCGTCCTCGACTTAAATCAAGGCTTTTCGACTTAGCAAAGCGAATGGTAAGTTTCTGGCTTGTAAGAATGCTAACTTAGCGAGCGAAAAGCTGTCGCAACCTCCACCCCTTCCCCACTCCACCCAAAATCCCCTAAAGCACCCTCATGCCACATATCCTCATCTTCGGCCTTGGTTACACCGCCACCCGCATTGCCGCTGCGCTCAGCGCGAAGGGGTGGGATGTTGTTTCCACTGGCTCCACTGGCACCATCCGCTTTGATGATGCCGCATCGATCAGGCTCGCGCTCGCGCAGGCGACGCATATCTTGTCTTCAGTGCCGCCGGTGGCGGACGGTGATCCGGTGCTGAATAGCTACGGCGATCTCATCGGGCAAAGCCCGGCGCGGTGGATTGGCTATCTCTCGTCAACCGGGGTTTACGGCGACGTGGGCGGGGCGTGGGTTGATGAGGGGGCACCGCTTAAAGGTCGGCGGGGGAACCGGACGCAGGCTGATCTTGACTGGCTCGCGCTGGGTGCCCGCGTGTTCCGCCTGCCCGGGATTTACGGCCCCGGTCGTTCAGCGCTTGAGCGGGTTGCCGAGGGCAAGGCGCACCGGATTGATTTGGCGACCCAAGTGTTCAGCCGGGTGCATGTGGATGATATTGTTGCGGGCGTGATCGCCGGGCTTGATGGGCCGCCAGGCGCATATAACCTCGCCGACGATTATCCGTGTAGCCAGAACCGCGTGATCGAGGCGGCGTGTGATTTGGCAGGGGCGGCGTGGCCGCCGTTGCAATCGCTTGAGGCGGCCAATCTCTCACCCATGGCGCTGGCTTTCTATGCCGAGAACCGCCGCGTCGTGAATGGCAAGGCGAAGCGCCTGCTCGGCTGGAAACCTGCCTATCCGACCTATGTTGAGGGCTTACGCGCGGTGAGCGCAATCACCAGCCCCGCCATCGCGAGCGCGCCGCCAGCGCCTGCCAGCAACGTCCAGCGGTAGCCCTCAAACACCGTCGAAATCCCCATCGCGATGACAGGCACGATCACGCTTGAATAGGCCGCCGGGCCGGGGCCGATCATCCGGATCACGCTGAAATAGGCCATGAAGGCAATCGCCGACGCCGCGACGCCCAGATAGACGACGCCGCCAAGGTAGGAAAAGCTAGGCTCAATCACCGGCGGGCCAACCGTTGCCCAAGCCAATAGCGCGTCAAACAACGTACCCCAGAACATCCCCCAGGCCAGCAGACTCGCTATCGGAAGCGTCGCCGCGCGCTTGGTCGCCTGCATGATATTTGCGACTGAGGCCGAAAGCACGCCAAGCATGGTGATACCAATGCCAAGGAGTACCGCATCACTCCCCTTTGCCGCCTCGCGATATTCTTTGAGGAACAACAGGCCAATGCCCGCCATCGCGATGGCCGCACCTGCATAAAAACGCGGCGTGGGCTTGATACCGAGAAACAGACGGGCAAACAATGTATTGGGCACAATCAGCAGCGCAAAAATCACGGCTACCAGCCCCGATGTCACATAGGCCTCGGCGCGATATACAAAATTGAAGTTGAACACGAATTGGGCAATGCCGAATATGATCGCGAAAATCTGCCCCTCCCGCCCGATCCGCAGCGGTGCTTTGGTAAATAGCGCATAGGCAAACATCGCGATGCCTGCGGTCAGGAATCGGTACGTCACTGACCAGCTTGGCGGCACCGTGCCAAGCTGGCCAAGGATAACGATCCACGTCGTGCCCCAGATAAGCGTACATATCCAGAAAGGGATTTGGACTTTCAGGCTCAACATGCTTGGCGTTTGCGTTGAATTCACAGCGCCGCAATCGCAGTGGCAAATTTTGCGATGTCGCCATCATCCTGATCCCAACTGACGACAAAGCGCACCTCGCCATCGGCCCAATCGTAAAAGTCAAAGCCTTGCGCACGCAGTTTCGCCGCCTCGTCAGGCGTCATGCTCAAAAACAGTTCGTTGGCCTGCACCGGATGAAGCAAGCGATTCGTTGCTGCGGTTGCCAGAAGTTGCGCCTTGGCGTTCGCTGAACGCCCGTTGTCGAACCAGCGATCCTCTTCAAGCAACGCCAAAATCTGGGTTGCAAGATAGCGCCCTTTCGAGAGCAAGTGCCCCGCGCGTTTGCGGCGCTGCGGCGTCGCGCCGACCAGCTCTGGTTTGAAGAAAATGAGCGCCTCAGCACTCATCCCCCCATTTTTGACGAAACCAAATGACAGGATATCAACGCCCGCGCGCCAAGTAACGTCAGCAGGCGAGCAGCCAAGATGCGCGACCGCATTGGCAAAGCGTGCGCCGTCCATGTGAAACCCTAGCCCGCGCGCCTTGGCAAGCGCGCCAAGGGCCGCGACCTCATCAGGCGAATAGACGCAGCCATATTCGCTGGCGTTGGTGATCGACATCGCGTGCGGCTGAACCCGGTGGACATCATTAGCAACGGCATCAAGGGCTGCGGTGGCGCTCGCGGGGGTCAGCTTTGCGCCCTCACCCTCACCAAGCAACAGCTTTGCGCCGTGGGTATAAAATTCGGGCGCGCCGCATTCATCATTCTGGATATGCGCATCGCGGTGGCACAGGATGCTGCCGTGCGGCGGGCAAAGACTGGCAAGCGCGAGCGCATTGGCGGCGGTTCCGCTCGCGATCCAAAGCGCCGTTACGGGCGTTTCGAAAAGATCGGAAAAAACCGCGTCGAGCGACTTGCTCAGCGCATCGCCATCATAGGCGGTATCAACATGGTTGGCAGCGGCCAACGCCTCAAGCACAGCGGGGTGAACCGAGGCGGCATTATCAGAGAAAAAACGCATAGCGCCCCAATGGGCAGACCTGCAAGGCGCGTCAACACCGCAACGAGCAGCAGCCGTATTTTTCACTCTACAGACAGGGGCAGATATTTGTGAGAACACGCTTTATAAGCCATTTATCGGACAATTAAACTATGGCTTGCCAATTATTCAGCGGATGTTAGCTTCCGACACCTCTAAATATAACAGGGAGTTTTGGGATGAGTCCATTTGATTATATGACCGTATCGCTAAGGCGTTATGCCGATTTTTCTGGTCGCTCTCGGCGGATGGAATATTGGATGTTCGTCATATTCAACATTATGGTTTCGTTTGCTGCGTCGATCATTGATATGGTTGCTGGAACCGCGACAGCAATTGGCGGGGTCACTGGGGTGTTTTCCGCGCTCGTATTCTTGGCGCTTCTGATTCCGGGCATAGCTGTCACGGTGCGTCGTTTGCATGATCAAGACAAATCAGGTTGGTGGTTCCTGATCATATTCATCCCGCTCCTCGGCGCGATCGTGCTCCTGGTGTTTATGTTTCTTGAGGGTACCAAGGGCGACAACAGGTTCGGTTCTGATCCAAAAGAAGCCGTCGTCTGAATGACGCTCAACCAGCCCGGCAAAACATGCCGGGCTGGTTTCCCTTTGAACATTTTTCATGACCCCACTATGTTGCGGCCTCGATGATTGATTGAGGAACGCCGCGAATGAAGAAACTCTACCCCAACGCAGTCGCAGCGCTTGAGGGCGTGTTGCGCAATGACATGCTGATCGCAAGTGGCGGGTTTGGCCTCTGCGGCATCCCCGAACGCTTTATCGACGCAATCGTGGCTTCCGGTGTTACCGGCCTCACGGTCGCGTCAAACAATGCCGGGATTGACGGCGAAGGGCTTGGCAAGCTGCTCCGCACCAAACAGATCAAGAAAATGATCTCAAGCTATGTCGGCGAGAATAAGGAATTTGAACGGCAATATCTTGCTGGCGAACTTGAGGTTGAATTTTGTCCGCAGGGCACGCTTGCCGAGCGGATGCGCGCGGGCGGCGCGGGCATTCCCGGCTTTTTCACCAAAACCGGGGTCGGCACGCAAGTTGCCGAGGGCAAAGAGACCAAGGTTTTTGACGGTCAGGAATATATTCTTGAGCGCGGCATTTTTGCCGATCTCGCGATTGTGAAGGCATGGAAAGCCGACGAAAGCGGCAATCTGGTTTTCCGCAAAACGGCGCGCAATTTTAACCAGCCCGCCGCCACCTGTGGCAAAATCTGCGTTGTTGAGGTTGAAGAGATTGTACCGATTGGCAGCCTTGACCCCGACAGCATTCACCTTCCCGGCGTTTATGTGCAGCGGATGATCCTTGGCAGTCCCTATGACAAGAAGATTGAATTCCGCACCGTGCGCGAACGGGCGGTGGCATGATCCGCACGGTTTTGATCGCGCTCACGGCGAGCCTCGCGGTTCCAGCAATCGCGCAAACGCCATCCGATGAAGCGATCATCAAAATCGCGCTGCCCAAGGAGCAGTTGGTCGGGATGCTGGCCGATGTGGTATTCAAAGACCGCTCAATGGCGATCCACGCCTTTTTGCTTGGAATTGACCCGACATGCAAAGTCTATGCTAGTGCCGCTGACAAATCGGTGGCAAAGCATTTGCCGCTTTGGAACACCAATGTGCTCCGCGCCTACCGCCAGATCGTGCCGGCCGAAACACTTGCGCAGGCGGTGGCCGAAGGGCCAGCCGGACGCAACCGTCTCAACGAATATCTACCGCAGATTGGTGCAATGATGGAGCAATCGAGCGGCGGTCTGCTCAAGCTTTCGGCGGCTGAAGTGTTGCGCGAAATCGGCAGTGCGGCCGCAGACGTTAACCCCGCCAAGATTGATCAGAAGGCCCGCATCGCCGAGCTTCAGGAACAAATCGCCAAAACCGGCAAACTCTGCGGCGTAATCAATGCAGCAGATAATATCGCAAATACGGAAAGTTTGAATTGATGCCCCATGAAACCAAAGGCTGGACTCGTGACGAAATGGCCGCGCGCGCGGCGAAGGAGCTTCAGGACGGCTATTATGTAAACCTTGGCATTGGCATCCCCACGCTGGTGGCCAACCATATCCCCGAGGGTGTCACGGTTACGCTGCAAAGTGAAAACGGGATGCTTGGCATCGGGCCGTTCCCCTATGCTGGCGAAGAAGATGCCGACCTGATCAACGCGGGCAAGCAGACAATTAGCGAGCTTCCCCAATCGGCCTATTTCGATAGCGCCGCATCCTTCGCGATGATACGCGGCGGCCATATTGATCTCACCGTACTCGGCGCGATGGAAGTGGCCGAAAACGGTGACATCGCCAACTGGATGATCCCCGGCAAGATGATCAAGGGCATGGGCGGCGCGATGGATCTCGTCGCTGGCGTCAAGAAGATCATCGTCGTGATGGAGCATAACAGCAAGGATGGCGGCGCGAAATTCATCCCCGCTTGCACCCTGCCGCTGACCGGCAAAAATGTGGTAGATATGATTATCACCGATCTCGCAGTGTTTGCCCGGCACGATCATGGCAGCCCGTTCAAACTGCTTGAAATGGCACCGGGTGTGACGGCTGAGGCGTTGAAGGCGAAGACAACCGCGCATTACGTCGAGTGAGACTTTTTGCCAGTAACGTCTGGTTGATTGCCGCCGGTGCCTTGAGTGTCATCGCGTCACTCACACATCTTGCAATCATCGTTGGCGGGCCAAACTGGTATCGGTTTTTCGGTGCGGGTGAACACATGGCGCGGATGGCCGAGCGCGGCGCTTGGACGCCGACCCTCTTCGCGGTTGGCATTGCAGCGGTACTTATGGTTTGGGCCGCATATGCGTTTTCGGCTGCTGGCCTTATTCGGCAGCTCCCGCTTACGCGAACCGCACTCATTCTCATCTCGGTCGTCTTGATACTGCGCGCGCTCGCCTATTTTGTTCGAGAAAGCTGGCGACCCGATCTGTCGCAGAGCTTCATGCTCTGGTCTTCGCTTATTGTTTTTGTGCTTGGCCTTTGCTTCGCTATCGGAACATGGCGGGCATGGTCGCGGTTGTAACATGCACATGATCGTGAATTTCCTTGCGGAGAAAGTCCTCCACCTGCCAAAGTCCTGTTGATGAGCAACGAACCGAAACAAGCGCTGAAAATGCGGAGCTGGCTATTCGCCCCGGGCGATAGCGAAAAGAAAATGAACAAAGCGATGGAGGGCAACGCCGATATTGCGCTGTTCGATCTGGAAGATGCCGTCACACCCGAAAACAAGCCGCTCGCCCGGCAAATCGTGCATGATTTTCTAAAAGCCAATGCCGCGCAGCGCGCACGTTTATGGGTTCGGATCAATCCATTGGATGGCCCCTACACCTTGACAGACCTCGCCACGATCATGCCTGCGCATCCCGGCGGGATCATGTTGCCCAAAGTTTATGGCCGCGCCGACGTTGACACACTTGATCATTATCTCTCGGCACTGGAAGTTGCGAACGGGATTGAACAGGGCTCAACCCCCGTCATTGTTCTGATTACCGAAACCGCCGAAGCCATGTTCAACACCGGCAGTTATAAAGGCGCGCCGCGTGTTGTTGCGCTGACATGGGGGGCAGAGGATCTGGCAGATTCGATTGGTGCCAGCGCGAACAGGAACGCCGATGGCAGTTACGGCTTCACCTATGAACTCGCACGCAGCCTGACGGTGCTGGGTGCAGCGACCGCCGGCGTTGCTGCAGTTGAGACAATATCGGCCGATTATAAGGATCTGGAAGCATTGCGATTGCGCGCTGAAAAAGTGCGCCGCGATGGATTTCGCGGGATGCTCGCCATCCATCCGGCGCAGGTTGATGTCATCAATGCGGCCTTCACGCCAAATGCTCAAGAGATTGCCGATGCCCGCGAGATCGTCGCTCTCTTTGAGGCTAATCCGGGCCTCGGAACGATTGGCTATAAAGGCGGAATGCTTGACCGCCCCTATCTGTCGCGCGCGCTGCAATTGCTTGCGCAGGTCGATACGGCGTGACAGTCAGCATTGATGGAGCAGGGCTTGATCTTGCGCAATATCTGAAGGCGGGCGACCGCATTGTCTTTGGCCAGGCCTGCGGTGAGCCGACAAGTTTGATCGAAGCACTCATCGCACAAGGCGAAGACATTGCCGGGCTTTCGGCCTTCATCGCCACCAGCTTCTCGGGCATCTTCACGCCCGAAACGGCAAAGAGTTTTAGAGTGTCGAGTATGGGCGCCATTGGCGCGTTGCGCGCGATGAGCAAAGCGCATTGTCTGGATATCATCCCCTGCCATGTCGGGCAGGTCGGGCCGCTGATCGAACAGGGGCTGATCGGCTGCGACGTTGCGATGGTGCAGGTCAGCCCCGCCGACGCCGACGGCAACCATAGTTTCGGCCTCATCAGCGATTATGTGCAGGCTGCGGTCGCCAAGGCCCGACTGGTGATTGCCGAGATCAATCTGCAGGTGCCGTTCACCTATGGTGAACTGTTGCCCGCATCACGCATCGATGTTGCGCTGCATGTTGATCGCTCGCCTGTACAAGTGGCAGCAGGGGCGATTTCGCCAACCGACGAAGCGATTGCGCGTCATTGTGCCCAATTTATCGGTGACGGCGCGGTGATCCAGACCGGCGTCGGCGCGGTGCCCGATGCCATCCTGCGATTGCTCCATGATCGCAAGGATCTCGGCGTGCATTCGGGGATGCTCGGCGATGGGCTTGTCGATCTGGCCGAAGCAGGCGTGCTAACCAATGCACGCAAGGAGATTGATACTGGCGTTTCGATCAACGGCGCGCTGATCGGCACAAAGCGCTTATATGATTTTGCCCACCGCAATCCGGCGGTGCGGATGACGCGGACTGATTATACGCACAGTGGCGCAACCCTGGCGCAATTGTCACGACTGGTGACGATCAACTCGGCGATGGAGGTTGATTTGACCGGGCAGGCCAATGCCGAACAATCGGGCGAGGCCTATATGGGCGGCACCGGCGGGCAGGTCGATTTTGTGCGTGCCGGTATGCGTTCGCCCGGTGGCCATTCGATTATTGCTTTACCATCAACCGCCAAAGGCGGAACACTCAGCAAAATCGTCGCGTCACTTTCGGGGCCGGTGACAACGGCACGGAGCGAAGTGGACATTATCGTCACCGAATTTGGTGCAGCCCAACTGCGCGGCCAGTCATTGGCCGAACGGGCGCGGCGATTGGTGGCCATCGCGCACCCCGACTTCCGGGACGCGCTTGATCGCACCGCACATATCATTGGAAAACGAGGGTTTTGAGCATGTCCGACGCGGTTCTATATTCGGTCGATCAAGACGGTATCGCCATCATCACCATCAACCGTCCCGATCAACGCAACTGCCTTTCAAAGGAAGTACGCCAAGGATTATTTGCTGCATGGGGCCGGTTTGAGAATGACATAACGGCGCGGATCGCCATCCTGACCGGCAGTGGCGAAAAGGCATTCTGCGCGGGCGGCGATTTGAAGGAGATGGTCGAAACCGGGCTGAAAGTTCCGCCTCGCGACATGTTCCCGGTGCCTTACGAAACCATAAAATTGTCAAAGCCCACAATTGCGGCGGTGAACGGCGTTGCCTTTGCCGGTGGCTGGATGATTGCCCAGGGCTGTGACCTGTGCGTCGCTTCGACAAGCGCAAAATTCGCCATCACCGAAGTCAAGGTCGGGCGTGGCTCGCCTTGGGCCGCACCCTTAATCCATATGATCCCGCAACGGATTTTCATGGAAATTGTGCTGACCGGAAAACCGATTTCCGCACAGCGCGCCTATGAGATTGGTCTGGTCAACCGCTTGGCCGAACCAGAAGCGCTAATGAATGCAGCGCTGGAATTGGCGCGCGAAGTGATTGAAGGCGCGCCTTTGTCAGTCGCGGCTGCGCGCGAAACCGTGATGCTCGCCACCGAAATGGGTCGCGCGGCTGCACTGGAGGCTGGCTGGGCGGCGCATGAAAGCGCGTACAACAGCGATGATGCACAAGAAGGCCCGCGCGCCTTTTCGGAAAAGCGTAAACCACTATGGTCGGGGCGTTAAGGCGGGTCCGGCCTGCGCCTATTCACCTACAGCAGATGATGATCAAATTTGGGCGGGGTGGGCTGGTGCCTTTCTCATCGCGGCCTAGCTGATTGCCAATACACTCGTCAGGATGATTCGTACCAGTTCGGCATGGCCACGTGCGCCGGTTTTGGCGTAGATTTTCTTTGAGTAATTACGCGCGGTTTCGACAGTCAGCCCAAGGGCATTGGCGGCTTCGGAGATGCTCGTCGCTTGCGCCAGCATCCATGCCAATCGCGCCTCGCTGGGCAGTAAGCCGAACAGATCGACCAATTGCTCGCACCGGTCGGCCTGCGAGCGACGGTCGCCGCTGACATATATGATTGCTACAGGTGTTTTGCTGCCGGAAAAGGCGGGCCTTTGTAACGGCGTCACAAGCATCTCGACCCATGGATCCTTGCTAAGATTGAAGGCTTGCGGGCGCGCATCCCGGTTTCCGGCAAAATCCTTTAGTAGCGCGGTCAACTCCCGGTCGATAGCGGGCGATGCAGGCACCAGCCGCTCGTAACGCCCCCTCCGCAACAGCGTGCCCCATTGGAAAAGCTGTTCGACATTGTCGGTCGCATCGATGATCCGGCAAGTGGCGTCGAGCGACAACCAGCCCATTTTTAACCGGTCAAACGCCTGGCCCGTAACCGCCGAACGAAAGCGTTCGCGCTCAAATGCTGCAAAACTGCGCAACGCAATCCGCAAATGCGGGGCCAAAGCTGTTAATAGCGCGCTGGTCGCCGAGCCAATATTTCTACCTCCTGAACAGCTCAGCCACAGGTCGATGCCGCCTGGTTCAGCCACCCGGATTGAGCGCATATTGGTCAACCCCTGCGGCAACATCACGGTTTCATAAAAAGCTTGCTGCCGGGCGTCGGCAGGATTGAGCAATTCCTCCAGCGCATAGACCCGCCCCGGACGCATGGTCTGGTAAGGAAACGGATCGCGCAAATCGCGGTCAACGAATAGTTTGCGGAGATTTTCTGAAGGTGGTTCGCCTGCAAAAAGCTCGACCACCGCCTCCTCATCCACCGGACGAAAGATCAACGTCGTGAAACGCGCACCGGTTTTCGCGAGCAACCGGTTCAGAAAATCATGCCATAAGGGTGTCTCAAACATCCCTTCGTGCAGAGCTTGCAGCAATCCATCATCGTCCACGCGCATGGCATTTCCTATATACTCCCATATGGGAGGTTCAAGAGGCTTTGGCTTAGCCCATATGATGTCGGATAGTTGTTGAAGGACATTACCCATGACGCGTACATTAACCCATTTGGAGCGGCTGGAGGCCGAGGCCATCCACATCATGCGCGAAGTGATTTCGGAATCCGAAAGGCCGGTAATGCTCTATTCGGTCGGCAAAGATAGCGCGGTGATGCTGCATCTTGCGCGAAAAGCATTCTACCCTTCGCCGCCACCTTTCCCGCTGCTCCATGTTGATACCACTTGGAAATTTCAGGAAATGTACAAGCTGCGCGACCGGATGGCAGCGGAGAGCGGCATGGAACTGCTTGTCTATCATAATCAGGAGGCGATGGATCGCGGCATCAATCCGTTCGATCATGGCCCGCTCCATACCGATATGTGGAAGACCGAAGGTCTGAAAATGGCACTCGATCATTACGGCTTTGACGCGGCCTTTGGTGGCGCACGGCGTGACGAAGAAAAGAGCCGCGCCAAGGAGCGCATTTTTTCGTTCCGTACCGCAACGCATGGCTGGGATCCAAAGAACCAGCGCCCCGAACTGTGGAATCTTTACAACGCGCGCAAATCCAAGGGTGAGTCGATCCGCATCTTTCCAATCTCCAACTGGACCGAGCTCGACATCTGGCAATATATCCATCTCAACGACATCCCCATCGTTCCGCTCTATTTCAGCGCCAAACGACCTACCTATGTGCAGGATGGGCAGTTGTTCATGGCCGATGATATCGAGCGGCTGAAAAAAGTGATGGGCACACTGCCCGAAATCACCGAACGCTCGATCCGTTTCCGCACTCTTGGCTGTTCTCCGCTGACCGGTGCTGTCGAAAGCGATGCCAAAACATTGCCCGAGGTTATTCAGGAAATGCTGCTGACCACCACAAGCGAGCGGCAAGGGCGCATCATCGACAAGGATGGCGGCGACGCCAGCATGGAAAAGAAGAAGCAAGAGGGATATTTTTGATGCCAAATTCTTCTGAAAATCCAGAAATCTACAAAACCGACGCATTGATCGCCGAGGATATCAACGCCTATCTCGACACGCATCAACATAAGAGCCTGTTGCGCTTCATTACCTGTGGTTCGGTCGATGATGGCAAATCGACCCTGATCGGGCGGCTGCTCTATGACAGCAAGATGATCTTTGAAGATCAGCTCGAAGCGCTTCAGGCCGACAGCAAGCGCGTCGGCACGCAGGGTCAAGAAATTGACTTCGCGCTCCTCGTCGACGGCCTGGCGGCAGAGCGCGAACAGGGCATCACCATCGACGTTGCCTATCGCTTTTTTGCGACCGAAAAGCGCAAATTCATTGTCGCCGATTGTCCGGGGCATGAGCAATATACCCGCAACATGTTCACCGGTGCTTCGACTGCGGACCTTGCGGTGATGATGATCGACGCGCGCAAAGGCGTGTTGGTGCAAACGCGCCGACACAGCTATTTGTGCAACCTGATCGGTATCAAAAATATCGTATTGGCCGTCAACAAGATGGATCTAATCGACTATGATCAGGCAAAATATGACGCCATTGTTGCAGACTATGCCGCCTTTGCCGCCGAAGTCGGAATCAGGAATTTTGTCGCCATGCCAATCTCGGGGTTCAAAGGCGACAATATCACGACGTTGAGTGAGAACACTCCGTGGTACAGCGGCAAGCCGTTGATCAAGCATCTCGAATCGGTCGAGATTGACAATGAAGCCGACCAGACAAAACCGTTCGGCTTGCCGGTGCAATGGGTCAATCGGCCCAACCTCGATTTCCGTGGATTTTCCGGGCTCATTTCAACCGGCTCGGTCAAGCCCGGTGCCGCTGTCCGTGTGCTGCCATCGGGCAAGACCACCACAATAACCAAAATCGTCACGATGGATGGCGAACTCGACGAAGCTGTGGCTGGCCAGTCGATCACGGTTTGCTTTGCCGATGAAGTGGATTGTTCACGCGGGAATGTTATCGTCGTCGCCGATCATCCTCCCGAAGTATCAGACCAGTTCGAAGCCACCATCGTCTGGATGGACGACGATGCACTGCATGTTGGGCGGTCTTACTGGTTGAAGCTTGGCACACAGATGGTTTCGGCGACTGTCCAACAGCCGAAATATACCGTCAACGTCAACACCATGGAACAGTTGGCGGCAAAGACGCTTGAGCTCAACGCAATCGGTGTTGCCGAATTGGCAACCGACAAGCCGCTGGTGTTCAAATCCTATGCCGAAAGCCGGACGCTAGGGGGCTTCATCCTGATCGACAAGATTACCAACCGTACCGTCGGCGCAGGAATGTTGCATTTCAGCCTTCGTCGTGCGCAAAATGTGCACTGGCAAGCGACCGATATCGGCCGTGAGGAACATGCCGGTCTGAAGAACCAGAAGGCCCGTGTGCTCTGGTTCACCGGGCTTTCGGGATCAGGCAAATCAACAATCGCCAATGAGGTTGAAAAGACACTCAACCTGATGAACCGGCACACATTCCTATTGGACGGGGACAATGTCCGGCACGGACTGAACAAGGATCTTGGCTTTACCGAAGCCGACCGGATCGAAAATATCCGCCGCGTCGGCGAGGTCGCAAAATTGATGGCCGATGCCGGCCTGATTGTCCTCACCGCCTTTATCAGCCCATTTCGTGCCGAACGTGATATGGTGCGCGCGATGCTGCCCGAAGGCGAATTTATTGAAATATTTGTCGATACCCCGCTTGAGATTGCGGAGGCGCGCGACGTAAAGGGGCTATACAAAAAGGCGCGATTGGGGGCTTTGAAAAACTTCACCGGGATCGACAGCCCTTATGAAGCACCGATCAATCCCGAAATTCGCGTAAACACCGTTGAAATGACCCCTGCTGAAGCAGCCGGGCATATCGTCCGCCAGATCATGCCGCTAAAGTGAGAAATCCCATGAATGATCACGAACTCGCAGCACGTCTAGCCCATGTTGCTGGTAAGATTTTGCTTGATGTCCGGGCATCGCGGGCCCTGTCGGGTAAAGCGCTTGGCAAAGCGGGAGACCAGACCGCAAACCAATTTCTATGTCATGCCATCCGCGAACAGCGCCCCGGGGACGGCCTATTATCCGAAGAGGAAAAGGACAACCCGGAGCGTCTTTCGAAATCACGCGTATGGATTATCGATCCGGTCGACGGCACCCGCGAATATGGCGAAGAGCGGACAGACTGGGCAGTGCATGTAGCGCTTGCCATTGATGGCAAAGCCACAATCGGTGCGGTCGCCCTTCCCGACTTAGGGGTCGTGCTTCGCACTGATCAGCCGCAGGCACTCCCCCACGCACCTGCTACGCCGCGCATGGTTATTAGCCGTACCCGACCCGCCAAAGAAGCCGTCGAGGTTGCCGAGAGAATCGGTGCCGAGCTTGTGCCGATGGGCAGCGCCGGGGCCAAGGCGATGGCCATTGTTCGCGGGGAAGCAGAAATTTACCTGCATACCGGTGGGCAATTTGAGTGGGACAACTGTGCGCCTGTTGCTGTGGCAGCCGCTTATGGCCTCCACGCGAGCCGCGTTGATGGCAGCCCCATGGTTTATAACCAAGCGGATCTCTATATGCCCGATCTGCTGATTTGCCGCCCCGAATGGGCGGAACGGATATTGTCTTACCTAATCTAAAAATATGGTGGCGCAGCCAATCGATACCCTATGCCTGCTTCAATTATTCAGAATATAATTCAAAATGATCTGGCTACCGTTTTCATAAGTATAGAATATTCACCTTCCCTCACCCCAATCCAGCACAGGCCGCCTCAAGCCACGCCTTCGCATCGCCCTCCAACTGCGGCCCCACAACCTCCAGCACCTTTGCGTGATAGTCATCCCACCAGCGCAGTTCGTCGCGGGTCATGATTGCGGTATCGACCAGCGTCCGGTCAATCGGGGCGAAGGTCAAAGTTTCGAACCCGAAATAGCGGCCTTCTGCGCCTGTAATCTCGCGTTCCTCAACCAGCACGAGATTCTCGATGCGGATGCCGTATTCACCCGTTTTATAATAGCCTGGCTCGTTTGAAAGGAACATGCCGGGGAGCAAAGGCTCATCGGTGCCCGCCTGACCACCCGCGAATTTGCCGATCCGCTGCGGGCCTTCATGCACGGCGAGGAAGCTGCCGACGCCGTGACCGGTGCCATGGGCATAATCGACGCCTGCGGCCCACAGGTGCATCCGTGCGAGCGTATCCAATTGCGCGCCGCGTGTGCCTTCGGGGAAGGTCGCCAAAGCCAGCGCGATATGGCCTTTGAGGACGCGGGTGAAGCGGTCTTTCATTTCCGCGCTCGGTTCACCGGGGCCAACCCAGACGGTGCGGGTTACGTCGGTCGTGCCGTCAAGATATTGCCCCCCTGAATCGACCAGATAGACGCTGCCGGGGTCAATCCGGCGGTTGGTGGTTTCATCAACCTTATAGTGGCAGATCGCGCCATTGGGGCCTGCACCCGAGATGGTATCGAACGACAAATCCTTGAGCTTGCCCGTCGCCACGCGGAAATCGCGGAGCTTGGCGGCGGCAGACAATTCGGTCAATGCGCCCTTGGGGGCTTCACCTTCAAGCCAGTGGAGGAAGCGCGAGAGCGCGGCCCCATCGCGCTTCTGCGCGGCGCGTTGCCCGGCTTGCTCAACCGGATTTTTCTGCGCTTTGGGCAGGATCGTTGGATCACGCAAGGGAACGATCTGCGCACCGCCCGCTGCTAGCCGGTCAAAAATCGCCGCAACCGCACGGTCGGGATCAACCGCAATGCGCTTACCCTTCATATCCCCCAGCGCAGGGGCGAACGCCGAACGCGGGTGGACGCGGACGGCATTGCCAAGATGTTGCCGCACGGCATCGTCAACCTTCTCAAGCTCGACATACAGATCAGCCGTGCCGTCTGCGCCGAGCATCGCAAAAGAGAGCGCAACGGGGGTATGCGACACATCTTCGCCGCGAATGTTGAACGTCCATGCGACCGAATCGAGTGCGGAAATCACCGCCGCATCAAGATTATGCTGGGTGAGCCAATCGGCCACTGCCGCACGTTTTTGCGCTGAACTTTGCCCGCTATATTGATCCTCAAGCGCGATCATCTTTGCATCCGATGGCGCTGGCTGTTCGGCCCACACAGCGTCAACCGGATTGCGATCAACCGCAACCAACTCTGCTCCTTTTTCAGCAAGCGCCTTGCCCGCTGCTTCTGCCCAGCCCTTGGTATGTACCCACGGATCATAGCCTATCCGACCGCCCGATGCGGCATGTTCGGCCAGCCAATCGGCGATGCTGGTTTCGGGCACGCCGACATATTGCCAATGTTTGGCCGATACCTGTTCACGCACCTGGATCGTGTAACGCCCGTCGGTGAAGATCGCGGCCTCCTCGCCCATCACCACAGCCGTTCCCGCCGAACCGCCAAAGCCCGTCAGCCAGCCAAGCCGCTGCGCATATTCGCCGACATATTCGGACATATGCTCATCACATATCGGCACGACAAAACCATCAAGGCGGTCAGACTTCAATTGTTCACGCAGGGCGGCGAGGCGATCTTCATAGGTGGACATGGGTTGCTCTCATTCTCTAAGGGTGGCTCTGATATAAGCGAGGTGTTCGTTCCATGAAAGCACTGCTCTGCATTTCCTTTGCACTCGCCATTTTGGCCACCCCTGCCTTTGCCCAGAAAGCCCCGATGACTGATATTCCAAAGCCACCCGTCGCCGCCAAAAAACCGCACAGCTACACTCGCCACGGCGTCACCATCAGCGATGATTATCATTGGCTCAAAGACGAGGGCTATCCCAAGGTCGATGATGTGCCGGTGCTTGAGTATCTCAAGGCCGAGAACGCCTATTTCGAGGCGCAGATGAAGCCCCACGCCGCGTGGGTTGAAACGATTTTCACCGAGATGAAGGCGCGGCTCAAGGAAGACGAATCGACCGTTCCACAAAAAGACGGTGCCTACATCTATTGGGAGGCTTACGAAAAAGGCGCACAGTATAAAAAATGGATGCGCAAACCCGTGGCCGGTGGCTCCGACGAAGTGATGCTTGATGAGGCCAAGCTCGCCTCGGCACATGAATATTTCCGCCTCGGTGCGCTCAGCGTTAGCCGAGATGACCGGATCATGGCCTATTCGACTGATACCGACGGGTCAGAGCGCTTCACCGTCCATTTCCGCGATCTGGCAACGGGCAAAGAGCTTCCCGATACAATCCCCGGCATCAACGGCAGTCTTGTGTTCAGCGCCGATGGCAAGCACCTGCTATACACCCCTGTCAATGAGCAATGGCGCTCAGAAAAGGTGATGCTCCATACGCTTGGCACGCCGGTCTCGGGTGACACGCTGCTCTACAAGGAAGCCGATCAGGGTTTCCAGGTCGGTATCAGCAGCACCCAATCCGACAAATATATCGTCATCTCAACCGGCGATAATGCGACGAGCGAGCTGCGCCTGATCCCCGCGAGCGATCCGCTGGCCAAGCCGATCCTGATCCGCGCGCGCAAGGTTGGCGTTGAATATGATGTTGAAGAGCATGAAGATACGCTCTTCATCCACACCAATGATATCAGTACCCAGTTTAGGCTTGTAACGGCGAGCATCGACAAGCCCGGCGAATGGGCTGAGCGGATTGCCCCATCCAAAGATTTTTACATGACCGGGGTAACCACCTTCGCCGATTTCTTCGTCGTTGAAGGGCGTGATCGCGGCCTCGATCAGATCGAGATCCACAGCTATGCCGGTGGCGCGCCAAAACGGGTGCCCTTCCCCGAGGCAAGCTATTCCGCAGGGCTAGATGACAACCCCGAATATAAGATCAGCAAGCTGCGGCTTTCCTATGAATCGATGGTCACGCCCGATACGGTGTTTGATTATGATCTGGCGCACGCAAAGCTGATCACGCTCAAAGTGCAAGAAATCCCCAGCGGCTATGACGCCAGCCAATACACCACCGAGCGCGTTGAAATCACCGCGCGTGATGGCACCAAGGTGCCGGTGTCGGTGGTTTACAAAAAAGGCTTCAAGAAGGACGGCAACGGCCCGCTCTACCTCTATGCCTACGGCGCTTATGGCTATGCGATCCCGCCGGGCTTTTCGACCGTGCGGCTGTCTTATCTTGATCGCGGCTTTGCCTATGCCATCGCGCATATTCGCGGCGGCGATGACCTAGGCCAGCAGTGGCAGCTTGATGGTAAACTCACCAAGCGCACCAACACCTTCAATGATTTCGTCGATAGCGCCAAGGGGCTGATTGACCTCGATTTTGCCCGCGCTGGCCGTGTTGTGGCCGCAGGCGGCTCGGCAGGCGGCGAACTGATGGGCGTGGTGGTCAACACCAACCCAGAGCTTTGGGGCGCAGTCGCGGCGCATGTGCCCTTCGTCGATGTGCTCAATACGATGCAGGATGAAACGCTGCCGCTAACGCCGGGCGAATGGCCCGAATGGGGCAACCCGATCACAGACAAAGCCGCGTTTGATCTGATCCGCAGCTACTCCCCCTATGATCAGGTGAAGCCGCAAAAATACCCACCGCTGTTTGTGACGGCAGGCCTAAACGACCCCCGCGTCACCTATTGGGAGCCCGCCAAATGGGTCGCCAAACTGCGCGAGCTTAAGACCGACAATAATGCCCTGATGCTCAAAACCAACATGGGCGCAGGCCATGGCGGGAAATCAGGCCGATTTGAGTCGCTCAGGGAGGATGCCGAGGAGGTCGCGTTCTTCCTGTGGCAATTGGGGATGGTGAAGTGAGGTGTCATGCGCCTATTGACACCTAACGTATTTTCACTATTGGTGATTCGTGAAAATTGTTTCGATCCGTCACAAAGGCTTGGCCCGTTTTGTCGAAAAAGGGGATGCGTCAAAACTGGATCAACGCATCATTGGCAAGATTAGAGTGCAAATCACTTTTCTGACTGGCATGTCGCATAGCGATGAGTTTAGGGATTTGTCATTCTGGAAAGCGCACCAATTGAGCGATGATCGCTGGAGCTTGCATGTTACCGCCAACTATCGCCTGACCTTTGCGGTGGATGATGCAGCACAAGAAATACGGATTCTCAATCTGGAGGATTATCACTGATGACTATGGAAATCGCCATGCACAGCCCAAGCCATATCGGCGCATTTGTGCGCGAAATTGTTGAGGGTCATGATCTTAACGTGTCCTCAGCTTCACGTGTTTTAGGGGTAACACGTCAGACGCTGTCGATCCTGATCAACGAACATGGCGGCCTCTCCCCCGACATGGCACTACGTATCGAAAAGGCGTTTGGCGTGCGGATGGATACCCTCCTCAAAATGCAAACCGCATGGGAGATTGCCGAGGCTAGGAAGCGCGAGGGGGCGTTTGATATCGCGCGGTATATGGCGGCGTGAAGGTGCGGCTATTCTGATCTCAACTCTCAATTGCTTCTGAATGAAGCTTCACCGCGCGATGAGCTTTTCACCACTTCCAAAGCTCGTTCTTCACTCTCGAAAAATTTGGTCGGATCAACGCGGTGCCTCGACATCATGTCGATCCCAATGGGATTTTGGTTCAAGGTCTCAATCAGCTTATCAAGCTGCTCATCGGTTTTTGATTTTGCTAGCTCGCTCGCAACAGGTAGCAGTCGTTCAAGCGCGTTGATAATCGGTAGGCTGACCTGCGAAGTGCGGGTTGTCACACAGGGGCGGAAACCAGAATCTTGCTCGATCAAAAGGATTGTCTGTTCCGACCATATCTTTTGACCGATGATTTCGCCGTGATAGACATGCGCAATGCCTCTGTTTCGCAAATTTACGATTAGCTCGTGATCAGCGAGTAAGTCTGGGGACAGTTTGCCGGCAATCGCTAACGACCCTCTTTGGCCTCGCCCACCGTTACCAGCGGTGGCTCGCTCATAAAGCAGCGCCGCTTGCATCAGTAAAGCCGACTCTGTCGCTAGCTTCTCAAGGGTTCCTGCTTTCCTCGGGCTATTTAGAAGCTGTTTGAGGGCCACCACACAAGTTTCCGCTTGAGCTAGGTCAGCGCGACAAGACTGATAGAAAAGCGCCCTCGCAATAATTTTGTTCAACTTAGAAAACTCAGGACGCATTGATAGCTCGCACTGCAAGGAGCGAATATCAACAAAGGCTGGCAAATCGCTCACAGTTTTGACGTCAAACTTCATCCCCCGCCCTCGGTGCCTCCCCGCGCTCCCGGGTCATCACCTCAAGCGCCGCACCAATATCGGCGCGCTTGCGACGTTCCTCAAAGAAATCGGCGGTGCGCAATGCCGAGAGTTTCTCAGCCACCGCTGTTACAATGAACTGGTTGAGGCTAGTGCCATCATCGCGTGCGACCTTTTCGACTTCGCGCTTAAGAGAGGTGGGAAGGCGCAGGGCGTAATTGCTGGCAACACTCATTTCAAAATCTCCAAAATCTGGCGGGGCGTGGCGAGGGTTACATTGAATTTATCGGCAGCCATCGCAAAGTCCCGTGTGTTGAACGTAACAATCGTACGATCCTGTGCATTGATCGCGGCTTCAAGCACCATTTCATCATCGGCATCACGCAGTTGCGGACGCCAGCGAAAGTGAATCTCGACAGGATCGGCAACCGCTGCCAAAGCATCAATCAAATTGGCCGCTTCGACGCGTGTCAGTCCACCCGCTTGCAAATGCTCCGCACGCGTTGCCACCGCTTCATATTCAAGCACGAGTGCGACTGAAATCTCGATAGGCATTTCCCGCCGTAACACGCGCCTGACAATCTCCGCCGATGCACCCTTCGTGCTGCGGATAGCCGCGACGATAACATCGGTGTCGAGTATCATCGGAGAATAATACATATTGCGGGCGATATGTCAATTCAATGGCTTGACCCCAGCCACACTGCGCTAGATAGCCTCCACCATGTCCACGCCCTACACCCTCACCATCACCGCCAGCCCATCCGACATCGACGAGCTCGGCCATGTCAATAACGCCGTGTGGGTGCGCTGGATTCAGGATGTTTCGACCGCGCATTGGCTTTCGCTCGCAACGCCTGAGCAGAATGAAGCCTATATCTGGATCGTCACGCGGCATGAGATTGATTATCGCGGTAATATCTCAGTTGGCGAAAGTGTGACGGCGCGGACGTGGCTGAGCGAGATGCCGCGCGGCGCGCGGTTTAATCGCAATGTTGATTTCGTGGCGGAAGACGGCAAGACCATCGTCACCGCCAAAACCGCTTGGGCGCTGGCTGACCGCGAGAGCGGGCGTCTCTTGAGGATTCGCGCCGATATTATTGAGCCATTTATGGCGTGATAAAATGGTGGTGCGGGCGGGGGGACTCGAACCCCCACGGGCAAACGCCCGACGGATTTTCTTACCCGCTACGGCTTTCGCCGCCGCCCCGCAGAAACGGCGCGTTTGTGGTCTGGACTATCCCTTCGCCGTGCCTTGGTGATTCCCAAGGGTTAGGCGCTGCCCGTCTAGTCTCTACACCTTCCACAGCGCTTTCGCGCCACGGCTTGGCTCGGGATCGCCATTTTACAGGGTTCCCCGAATTTGAGCAGTTCTACGCCGCGCGTTTCCGCGTGGGCACTCAATTTGGTCTAAGTCCGTTGCGTCTACCATTCCGCCACGCCCGCTTAACCAAGCGGGGCTATAAGCGATTTTCGGCAGCCCTGTGAAGCGCAATTACGCGCGAACCGTTCAGTCGTTGAGCCGCAGGCGAATTTCTTTGCCGGGCTTGAAATGCGGAACACGCTTTGCCTTAATTTCCACATCAATCCCGGTGCGCGGATTGCGACCCACACGGGCCCCGCGCGAACGCGTCGAAAATGCACCAAACCCGCGCAACTCGACGCGGCCATCCCCCGCGAGATGCTCTGTAATAGTATCGAAAAATACGGTTACTATATTGTCGACTTCACGCATCGATAGTCCTGGATTTGCCTTTACCAGCAACTGAACCAGCTCCGAACGGATCATACTCACCCCCACGACGAGGTCAGGTTCAACAAGATCAACCCCACCATGGAGATGACCACAGACAATAACCCACGCACTACCTTCGCAGTGATTATGTCTCGACACAGCCTCGTCAGCACCCAATTTGGCTGAAATCTTGGATTTTGCAAGCAAATATGAACGAACATCATGAATGTGTTCGTCAGGCGTTTCATCCAAATTGAAACTATCGCCTAAGATCAAACACTTGGATAGAGGGCCGCCCAGTCGCATTTATTTTGCGACAGGGCGGCTGGAACGGTCTGATTTATTTTTTGGTGTCGCGTGCTTTGAGCGCTTCACCAAGGATATCGCCAAGCGATGCACCCGAATCGGATGAGCCATATTGGGCCACGGCTTGCTTCTCTTCGGCAAGCTGCATCGCCTTAACCGAGAAGTTTGGCTTCTTTGAACGGTCAAAGCCGATCACCATTGCATCAAACTTCTGGCCAACCTGAAAGCGGTCAGGACGTTGCTCATCACGGTCACGGCCAAGGTCGGTACGCTTGATAAAGCCGGTTGCGCCGTCATCACCCGCCTGTACTTCGAGTCCGCCATCGCGCACTTCAAGCACAGTTACGGTAACAACCGCATTTTTGCTAAGCCCTGAACCTGCCGAAGCGGCCGCACCACCGCCAACGGCTGGCGCACCCTTTTCAAGCTGCTTGATACCCAGCGAGATGCGTTCTTTTTCAACGTCAATGTCGAGAACGATGGCGGTAACGCTTTCACCCTTGCGATGGAGGTTAAGCGCATCTTCGCCCGAAATGCCCCATGCAATGTCTGACATGTGCACCATGCCGTCAACATCGCCGTCAAGCCCGATGAACAGGCCGAACTCAGTCGCATTCTTGACTTCGCCTTCAATCTGGCTGCCAACGGGATGTTCTGCCGCAAAGGCTTCCCACGGGTTGTTGACGGCTTGCTTGAGACCAAGCGAAATACGACGCTTTTCGGTATCGACTTCGAGGACGATAACATCAACCTCTTGGCTCGTCGAAACGATCTTGCCAGGGTGGACGTTCTTCTTCGTCCAACTCATTTCGGAAACATGGACGAGTCCTTCAATGCCCGCTTCAAGCTCAACAAACGCACCATATTCAGTGATGTTGGTGACGCGGCCCGAAAGCTTTGTGCCCACTGGATAATTGGCAACTGCGGCTTCCCACGGATCGCTTTCAAGCTGCTTCATGCCAAGCGAGATACGCTGCGTATCCTTGTTGATACGGATGATCTGCACCTTGACCGAATCGCCGATCGCAATAATTTCGCTCGGGTGGGCAACGCGCTTGTAGCTGATGTCGGTTACGTGGAGCAGGCCGTCAATCCCGCCAAGATCAACAAACGCGCCGTAATCGGTGATGTTCTTGACGATGCCGTCAATCACCTGACCTTCGGCCAGCGTCGAGATCAGGCCGGTGCGTGCTTCTGCGCGGGTCTCTTCAAGGATGGCGCGGCGCGAAACAACGATGTTGCCACGGCGGCGATCCATCTTGAGGATCTGGAATGGCTGAACAATGTCCATCAGCGGAGTGACATCGCGCACGGGACGGATATCGACCTGGCTGCCAGGCAGGAACGCCACTGCGCCCGAAAGGTCAACGGTGAAGCCGCCCTTGACGCGGCCAAAGATCACGCCGTCAACGCGCGCAGATTCGGTGAATTCGGCTTCAAGCTTATCCCAAGCAGCTTCGCGACGGGCACGGTCACGGCTGAGCATTGCTTCGCCGTTTGAATTTTCAACGCGGTCAACAAACACTTCGACTTCATCACCAACCTTGAGGTCAGCCTTCTGGCCGGGCGCTGCAAATTCGCGAAGCGGCACGCGACCTTCGGATTTGAGGCCAACGTCGATGACGGCCATGTCATTTTCGATTGCGGTGATGATGCCTTTGATGACCCGGCCTTCAAAGCCTTGGTCTTCACCACCGAGTGATTCGTTGAGGAGTGCCGCGAAATCATCGCGCGTTGGGTTTGCCGAAGAGGCCATGTGTTAGAGTTCCTATATCAATTTTTCCGGCCAAGCGGTTGGTTCCGCTGGTCTTGTTTGGCCGAACTGCCATGCCCACACCATATGAACACAGCATCCACCGAGTGATATCGATAGGGGGACGGGGAGCAGCGCCTCAGCGCTTGATCCGGGCCTCCACAAGCGCAATCGCCCGTTGGATGGCGGCGTCTATAGTCAAATCACTGGTATCAAGCAAGTCAGCATCAGTCGCACAGGAGAGCGGCGCATCCGCCCGCCCCGAATCGCGCGCATCACGCGTGCGGATGTCGGCAAGGATATCGGCATAGTCACGCGCGGGATCATCGCCGTGACGTCGCTTTGCGCGCACCTCAGGGCTTGCGACCACAAACAGTTTTGCATCGGCTTCAGGGGCGATCACTGTGCCAATATCGCGCCCGTCAAGCACGGCCCCGCCCGCTTGATGGGCAAAATCTTGTTGCCGTTTGAGCAGCGCCGCACGCACCGCAGGATGGATCGACACCCGCGAAGCCAGCCCGCCCACTGCCTCGCTACGCAGTTCAGGATCGCTCAAAAACGCATCTTCAAATCCGCACGCCAAAAGGGCATCGGCTTCGCAATCGGGGTCACCCCCGGCGCGCACCGTCGCAACCCCCACCGCACGGTAAAGCAGCCCCGTATCAAGGTACGGCAAGCCAAAATGCGCCGCAAGTGCGCGGGCGATCGTCCCCTTGCCCGATGCTGCGGGGCCATCAACCGCAATGATCATTCCGGTTGCCTTCGCAGTGCGCGGATCAATCCAACCAAGGCAATTATCGCCCACGCCACTTCAAGTATAACGGCGGCCAGATTGAAATTAACCGACAGCGAAACCAACAGCAGCACCGCACCGACCAGATTGAGCGCATTAAAGAGCAGCTTGTTCAACCTCTGCGCCATATTGGCGTAGAGGAACGCCCCGATAAACAGCACGCTGCCGCAGATCCCGATGATATCAGCGGTCAACGATGTTAGCATTGCGCCAAGCCTTCCACACCGTCCACAAATCCCGGAAAGCTTGTCGCAACCGGTGCCATGTCGTCAATCGTCACGCCGCGCTCTGACACCAAACCAGCGACGGCAAAGCTCATCGCGATTCGGTGATCAAGTTCGGCGGCGATGGTTGCGCCGCCCACGAAAGCCTCCCCGTCGCGGCCTTCAACAATCAGACCGTCTTGCAGCTCTTCAGCCTTCACCCCAATCGCGCGCAAGCCTTTGGCCATCACCGCGATCCGGTCTGATTCCTTGACGCGCAGTTCTTCAAGCCCGCGAAAGACGCTGCGCCCTTTGGCCATTGCTGCGGCGATGAACAGGATCGGGAATTCATCAACCATGCTTGGCACAATCGCCGGGTCGGTTTCGATCCCCGTCAGCGCCGAATGGGTGACCGTCAGATCAGCGACAGGCTCGCCGCCGACTGTGCGCTGATGGCCGTAGCTGATATCTGCCCCCATCGCCGCAAGCACCTTGAATATCCCTGCGCGCGCTGTGTTCAGCCCGACATTGGCAATCGTCACGCACGACCCCGGCACAATCAGCGCGGCGACGGCAAAAAAGGCCGCAGATGAAGGATCACCCGGAACGACAATATCCTGCGGGTGCAGTTCGGCCTCGCCGCGAATCGCGATCGTCCGCACCCCCGCACCGTCCGTCTCGACGCTCAGCTCGGCACCAAATCCGGCGAGCATCCGTTCGCTATGATCGCGCGTTGGCACCGGCTCGATCACGCGGGTGATCCCGGCGATATTAAGCCCGGCGAGCAGGATCGCGCTTTTCACCTGAGCCGAGGCAACCGGCAGCCGGTACGTAATCGGCACCGCCGGGCACGCCCCGCGCAGCATCAGCGGCAGCCTGTCACCCGATGTTGCAGTAACACCCGCCCCCATCAGCGACAGTGGATCAATCACGCGTGCCATCGGCCGTTTCGACAGCGAGGCATCGCCGATGAAGGTCGCAGTGATCGGGTGCGATGCGATCAACCCCATCAACAGCCGGGTCGATGTCCCGCTATTGCCCATATCAAGTGCGGTCTGCGGCTGCATCAATCCGCCAACCCCGACGCCGTGGACATGCCAGACGCCCGTCTCATCGCGGACGATATCGGCCCCCATCGCGCGCATGGCACCAGCGGTTGCAAGCACGTCATGCCCTTCAAGCAGCCCGTCTATCCGGCTTTCCCCAACCGCGAGTGCCGAGAGCATCAGCGCGCGGTGCGAGATTGATTTATCGCCTGGAACTATGATCGTTCCGGTCAGCGGTGGGCTTTTACAAAATGTCGCGGGGCTAGTCATATGACGAGCGCTTTTGACAGCGGCGCTATGCTATGGCAAGGCGCACCGCGATTGGCGGTCAATCCCCGCCAGATGACATTAATTAAAAGGTTTTGAGACTCATGGTGAAGCCTGAATGGGGCACCAAGCGCAGTTGTCCGAAATGTGGCGTGCGCTTTTACGATTTGACCAAGGATGAGCCCGTTGTCTGCATTTCATGCGGCAATAGCTGGGTTCCCGAACCAATTCTGAAATCCAAACAGCCGATGCCGTTTGAAGAGGCCAAGAAGATTGACCCCAACGCCGCCGATTCGGATCTGGGTGATGATCTGGCTGAACTCGAAGTTGACGAAGACGCTGAAATCTCGCCCGATGACGAGGTTGATATTGGCGGCGACGACGATTTGGGCGTTGATACTGGCGAACAACAGACCGACGTTTGATCTATTGATTTAGGAGCGGTGCCTGCCTAAAGGCATCGCTCATTGGGGCCTTAGCTCAGTTGGTAGAGCGCTTCGCTGGCAGCGAAGAGGTCAGCGGTTCGAACCCGCTAGGCTCCACCAGTTTTCGCCTTAAAAAATCGCGCGGGGCGCGATTTTGGCGAAAACTCCCGAGCGATAGCGAAGGTAGCGCCCGCTAGTCTATACGCTTCAAGCAGCATGCCGGCGGACTGCGATCCCTTCACGTGAAGGCGATGCTATTGGCTTTGAAAACAGATATCCCTGCAACTGAGCACAACCAAGGTCACGCATTTTTACCATTTCTTCAGGCGTTTCCACGCCCTCGGCAGTT
>JBBTEI010000020.1:0-19643 GCA_038042405.1 Pseudomonadota bacterium | reverse complement strand
AAAACCCGTTTCCTACTTTCAGGGGCTGTGATCGCGTCGCTGTTTTCCAGCAGCGCATTTGCCGCCACCGAAAAGGAAAAAGAGTTGGAGCGACGGATCGAGGCGCTTGAAAGTGCATTCGGCATTGTCAAGACCGAGCTTCAAACGACGAAAAGCGCGCTTGAAACGTCGCAGGCCAAAAATAGCCAATTAATGAAAAGTATCACTGCGGTCGAAACCAAGGCGAACGAAACCGCGACCAAGGTTGCCGCCGTTGAAAAAACGGCTCCACCCGCAAAAGGCTTCCGTGTCGGCAACACAACGATCACACTTGGCGGCTACGTGAAACTTGATGCACTCGCCTCGAGTTTTTCAGGCGGTGATCCAGCGGCGAATAGCCTGATCAACGATTATTATTTCCCAGCGCAAATTCCAGTGGGTGGGCGCGGCGAAGGCGTAAATCTGACCACAAGCGTGCGCGAAACACGCTTCCTGATCCAGACCGAAACACAAATTGGTGACAAAAAAGCCAATGGCCATATCGAGCTTGATTTCCTCGATACGCCCCTGATTGGCAACCAGCGCGTTTCGAACAGTTTTGTACCGCGCATCCGTCGCGCCTTTATCACATATGACAAGCTGACCTTCGGGCAGGATTGGTCAACCTTCCAAAATCCAGCGGCGCTGCCCGAACGTCTCGATTTCGTCGGGCCAACCGAGGGCACCGTGTTTGAGCGTCAACCACTCATCCGTTACAAATCAGGCCATATCAGTATTGCACTTGAAAATCCCGAAACGACGGTGACACAAGGCACGGCAAGTGCTGAGTCCGATGATGATGTCGCGCCCGATGTTGTGTTGCGTTTCGACAAGAAATGGAAAAATGGCAGCGTTGCCATCGCCGGTATCGGACGTATTCTCAAGGTCGATAATAGCGGCGCGCCGTCACCAATCGGCGTGATTGGCACCATTGACGATACCACCATTGGTTGGGGGGTCTCAGCCTCTGGCATCTATGAGTCCGGCCCAAGCCGCTTTACCGCGATGGCCACTGTAGGCGAGGGCATTGGCCGTTACGTTGGCCTAAACATCCGCGACGATGTATTGGTTTCACCGACAAATGAGCTTGAAACGCCACTGCTTTATGCCGGTTTCGTATCATATCGCTACGCCTTTGCCGGAAAATGGAAAGCGATCGGAACGCTATCCGGCTTCAAGTCGGAAACACGAAGCTTTGCCTCGCTCGCGCTCACCAAATCGGTTTACAGCGGCAATATTGATGTTCTCTATAACCCGATCAAGCCCCTGACATTGGGTTTCGGGTTCCGCTACGCCGAACGCACTTTGGAAAACGGGTTAAGCGGCAAACTGCGGCGCGCGCAATTTTCGGCACAGTACAACTTCTAAAATAACATAATTTTGAGAAAGGAGAGTATCAATGGCTACAACATATGATGATGCTATACCCAGGCATCACAAGGCGACCCAAAGCGAAAAGCTGGTTATCACCGCTTCATCGCTTGGCACGATTTTCGAATGGTATGATTTTTACCTTTACGGTCTGCTGGCCAGCATCATTTCCGCTCAATTTTTTTCGGGCGTAAACGAAACAACGGGGTTCATATTTGCACTAGCGGCCTTTGCGGCTGGCTTTGCGGTTCGCCCATTCGGCGCTATCTTCTTTGGTCGCATTGGCGATCTCGTCGGTCGTAAAAACACATTCCTCGTCACGATGGGGCTGATGGGCATGTCAACTTTTGTAGTTGGTCTGCTTCCCTCTTACGCATCGATAGGTGTCGCCGCTCCCATCATGTTGGTTGTCATGCGACTTATCCAAGGGCTAGCTTTAGGCGGCGAATATGGCGGCGCGGCAACCTACGTCGCTGAACACGCCCCCAATAACAAACGCGGGCTTTACACCAGTTTCATCCAGACAACGGCAACGCTTGGCCTGTTTGCAGCATTGCTGGTGGTGATCGGCACGCGCACCTATATCGGTGAAGACGCGTTCAAGGCTTGGGGCTGGCGCATTCCATTCCTGATCTCGATCGTGCTCCTTGCTGTATCGATGTGGATCCGTATGCAACTGGCCGAAAGCCCCGTATTCCAAAAAATGAAGGATGAAGGCACCACGTCGAAGGCACCACTGACCGAAGCTTTTGGTCAGTGGAAGAACGCCAAATGGGTGATGATCGCGCTGCTCGGCGCCGTCGCAGGGCAGGCTGTGGTGTGGTACACAGGGCAATTTTATGCGCTCTTCTTCCTTGAGAAGATATTGCTGGTCAATGGCGCAACGACGAACATCATGATCGCCATTGCGCTTGCTATTGGTACGCCGTTCTTCGTCTTCTTCGGTTGGTTGTCGGATAAAATCGGGCGCAAGTGGATCATTTTAGCTGGCTGCGCATTGGCTGTTGTCACCTACTTTCCCGTATTCCACGCCTTGTCCACCGCCGCTAATCCGGCAATGACGAAAGCAGTTGAAACCGCTCCCGTTACGGTGACGGTCAATGACAATGATTGTTCGTTGCAGTTCGATCCAATCGGAAAGAATAAGTTCGATAGCAAGAGTTGTGATATCGCCAAATCCTATCTCGCGAAAAACGCAATCAGCTATAAGGTGATCGATGCACCGGCGGGCACCGTTGCAACCGTCGCCATCGGCAGCAAGGTCATCACCGCGCCCGATCCATCGAAGGTAACCGGCGATGACAAGGCTGCTGCGATCAAAGCATTTGGCGGCGAAGTCATTACTACACTCGAAGCAGTCGGCTATCCGGTGAAGGATAATCCGGCAGCGGCGAAGGATCCCAAGGCGGCAAAGAAAATTCTCTATGCCGACCCCGAACAGATCAACAAGCCGCTGGTCGTGGCGATCCTCACCTATCTCGTGTTGCTGGTGACGATGGTTTACGGCCCGATTGCAGCCCTACTTGTCGAACTGTTCCCCAGCCGTATCCGCTACACGTCGATGTCATTGCCCTATCATATCGGCAATGGCTGGTTCGGTGGCTTCTTGCCGACCACCGCCTTTGCGATGGTGGCGGCCACTGGGGATATCTACTACGGACTGTGGTACCCGATTGTCGTTGCGGGTTTGACAGTGGTGGCAGGGGCATTATTTTTGCCGGAAACCTTTAAGCGCAACATCGACGATTGAGCCAACGCTCCAAACAATAAACATTCTGGGGCGGCCTTAATGGTCGCCCCTTTTTTTGTGCACCGCATCGGTCTAAGGCATTCATGCCTGTCAGCGTCGCGAAACTCTCCATCCGATAAGCGCGAACGCCGCACCCCAGAGCCAGCCACCAAGCACATCACTTGGCCAATGGACGCCGAGCAACACTCGCGATGTGCCGACCAAAACTGCCAGCCCAACCGCTGCGCTGCGCCATGCCACCGGGTGCTTGATTGCAAAGATCAAAGCCGCCAGCAGAAAAAATGCCATCGCGTTCGATGCGTGCCCGCTTGGATACGCCAAATTGCCGATAGCATCGAGGTGGGGAACAATGTCAGGTCGCGCGCGGGCGAATATCTCTTTGAGCACGCTATTGGTAACGCCGGCAAGGATCGGCACGACCATGATCGCAAGCGCGGCGCGGCGGCGCTGTTTCCACAGCAGCCACGCTGCGGCAAGCACCACCATCGCAGTGCGCTGCGCCGAATTGCTTAGCCAGGTAATCCACTGGACTAGGCTGATCAGCACATCGCTGTCACGCCCCGAACGCAGCGCCACGGCTAATAATATTTCGCGGTCAAGCGATTTGCCAACCCCCATGCTGACAGTAAATCCGATGGCCAGCGTAAGTGCGGCGCAAATCAGCGCAGCGATGATCAGACCACGACGACCCGCCTCATTTGCCACCCTTCACCACCGCGCCGCCCTTGATCACGACATCAATTTTTTCGAGCACACGCACGTCAGACAGCGGATCGCCCGAAACCGCGATCATATCGCCGTAACGCCCAACCGCGATTGCGCCCACATCCTTTTCCCGACCAAGCGCTTGTGCGGCATTGCGTGTTGCGGCTTGGATCGCCTGAAGCGGCGTCATGCCGTACTGCACGAGATATTTGAACTGACCAGCGGCGGTCGCGTGCGGCATCACCCCGGCGTCCGATCCAAACACCATCTTGACGCCAGCTTTGTGCGCCTTTCGGAAATTGTCGCGCTGAATTTGGGCGATTTCTCGGTCCTTGCGCAGATTATCCTCAAGCACGCCATTTTTCGCGCCTTCGGCCTGTGTGTAATCGGTGTTGAAGATATCCATGCTGAAATATGTGCCGCGCTCAACCGCAAGCTTGATCCCCTCATCATCGACGAGGCTGGCATGTTCAATCGTATCAATCCCACCACGAATGGCCGCCTTGATCCCATCGGCCCCGTGCGCATGTGCAGCGACCTTCAGCCCCCATTGATGCGCTTCGTCGGCGATCGCGGTCAATTCCTCGACCGAAAGCTGCTGTTGGCCCGGCTCAGTATTGCGCGAAAAAACGCCGCCAGTAGCGCAGACCTTAATCACCTCGGCACCGTATTTGCGCTGTTCGCGAACGCGCTGACGAAGCTGCTGAACCCCGTCGCCAACGGCAACTCCTTTGCGGTTAAACGAAGGTGGCAGATAGGTTTCATCACAGTGCCCTCCCGTCGCACCAAGCGCATAAGCGGCGGGAACGATGCGCGGGCCAATCGCATAGCCCTCATCAATCGCTTGTTTGAGCCCGACATCATTATAATTGGCAGATCCAACATTGCGCACCATGGTGAAGCCGGCGAGCAGCATTTCCCGCGCATTTTTAACCGCCGCGACGCCCCAGAAACTGTCGGTATATTGCAAACCGTTGTAGCCGCCGATCTCGGCCAGCGAATCAAGATGGACATGCATATCAATCAGGCCGGGGAGCAGGGTTTTGCCCGCGAAGTCAGTAACTTCAGCATCTTTGGGGAGCGCAGCGCCCTGCTTTCCAATCGCCGTGATACGCCCGTCAGTCACCATTATCAGCGGTTTTTCGACGATCTTGCCAGTCAGCACATCAACCATCTGGTCAGCGGTGATATAGCTTGTTTTGGCGGCGGCAGGCGCCGTAGAAATAAGACAAACGGCAATCAAAAAACGGTGCATGTGCGGCTCCCAAGAAAATATGTTGATAGCCTATCCGCAGAACACCATCGGTTGAAGCAATTTATGTCGCAGACGTGTTCATCCCCTGCTATCGCGCGCTCATGAGAATCGATCTGATCCCGGCGGGGGATAATCCGCCTGATAGCCTCAACGTCGTCATTGAAGTGCCGATTGGCGGTGAGCCGGTAAAATATGAAATCGACAAGGCGAGCGGCGCGCTATTCGTTGATCGCATTCTGCACACAGCAATGCGCTATCCTGCGAATTATGGCTTCATCCCGCACACGCTTGGTGAAGACGGCGATCCGCTTGATGCGCTCGTCATCGCGCGATCACCGATCATCGCGGGGGCGGTAATCCGGGTGCGCCCGATCGGTGTCCTGCTGATGGATGATGATAAGGGCGGCGATGAAAAACTGATCACCGTGCCTGTCGATTCGACCTTCCCTTATTATTCCGAAGTCAGCAGTCACGAAGAATTGCCGCCAATCGTGACGCAGCAGATTGAGCATTTTTTCCAGCACTATAAGGATCTCGAACCCGGCAAATGGGCCAAGATCAAAGGCTGGGGTGACGCCGCAACCGCTAAGCAGATCATCATTGAATGTATCGAACGCGCCAAGACGCATGGCATCTGAGCGCCGCCAGCGCATCTTTCCAAACAGTCTCAAAAGTTGGTCGTCAGGCGGCAACCAGCTTGGGCTGAACATGAGTTAGTTGCGGAAGGTCAATCGCCTCCGCCATCACCACCCCCTCCGCTATCGCCTCCACCGCTGTCGCCCCCGAAATCACCCCAGCCGCCGCTGGCGCCGTCGCCGCCAAAACTGCCTTTACCACTGCTAAAGCCATCATTGTCTGCATGGCTCCAGCCATCACTGGTAAAAAAGCCGCCGCCGCTCCCGCCGCCATCGGTACCGCCGATATCATATCGATTTACGTAGTAAGATCGCCGCTTTGGTCGTTGATTTTTCATCGCCCAATAGATCATCGCAAAGGGGGTAATAGCAACGATCAAAGCCATCGTCACAATGAAGATCTTGTACATTTCAGTGTCCCCTGCGCCTAAGAAATTGGCAGGACTTTCTAATGCCAGCACTGTAACTGGCCACTTGCCTCATGTCGAACAAAATGCGGTAAAGTTCAGGCGAGTAGTACCACTGGACTTGACGGGTGCCAGCAAAGCGACACCTTGTCATCCCAAGTGAAATCCTCCTGATCGAAGCGTGAGAGGTTCGCGCGGCTGACGCGGATCATCCGGCCGCTATCAAGCATCACTTCATACAGCGTACAATCGCCGAGGTACGACATACCCTTGATGATGCCATTGGCAACATTGTGCCCCTCGGGCGCGTCACGACCGACCGCTTCTCCGGGTTTGCAGAGCATCATTTTTTCGGGGCGGACGGCGGCCCAAACGCTCGCCTCATGCGGGCCGGTGACGCCGTGGTTGAGGTAGATTTTGCCGATCTCGGGGCAGTCAACCACCGCGCGCTCTGGCTCATCAACGCTCAGCTTGCCCTCAAAGATATTCACTGAACCGATGAAGTCAGCCACGAAACGGTTGGCGGGATATTCATACAGGTCAGACGGCGTTGCGAGTTGGGCAATCTGCCCCTTGTTGATCACCCCGATCCGGCTCGCCATTGACAGCGCCTCATCCTGATCATGCGTCACCGTGATGAAGGTAATGCCGACCTTGTCCTGCAAGTCAGCAAGTTCAAATTGCATCTGCGCGCGCAGCTTGGCATCAAGCGCCGAAAGCGGTTCATCAAGCAGCAGCACCTTTGGCCGCATGACAAGGCTGCGCGCAAGTGCCACGCGCTGCCGCTGCCCACCCGAAAGCTGATCGGGCATCCGCGCGCCCAGCCCGTCAAGCTTGACGAGCGCCAGTGACTCCTCGGCCCGTTCGCGAATTTCGCGCTTGGGAACGCCCGCGATCTTCATGCCGTAGCCAACATTATCAAGCACGCTCATATGCGGGAACACCGCGTAGGATTGGAACACCATATTGACTGGGCGCTTGTTTGGCGGAACCCCCGCCATATCCTGACCGTCGATCAGGATTTGCCCCTCGGTCGGCAATTCAAACCCGGCAATCATCCGCAGCAGCGTTGTCTTTCCGCAGCCAGACGGCCCGAGCATCACGAAAAACTCACCTGCGACAATATCAAGCGAGACATTATCAACCGCCACCATATTGCCAAAGCGTTTGGTAACATTCCTAATCTGGATAATCGGTTCGCTCATTTATGCGCTCCTGCGTCGCCCGCGATGTTCTGCAACTTGAGCGCAACTGTGGTGAGAATGATGGTGAGAAGGATAAGCAGCGTTGAGACCGCATTGACCTCAGGCGTCACTGAAAAACGCACCATTGAATAGACTTTGACCGGGAAGGTCGTCGTGTTCGGGCCGCTGGTAAAAAAGGTGATGACGAAATCATCAAGGCTCAGCGTGAAGGCGAGCAGCGCGCCTGCTATTAGCCCTGGCTTCATATGCGGGAGCAAAACATCGCGGAACGCCTGCCACTCGTTCGCGCCCAAATCCTTTGCTGCTTCCTCTTCCTCACGGTTGAAATTGGCAAGCCGGGCGCGAACGACCATCGTGACAAACGGGAAGCAGAAGGTGATGTGCGCAATCGTAATCGCGCTGAGATTGAGCGGCCAAGGCAGATCAGTCGGCCATTCTATCGCCGCGAAAAAGACGAGCATCGCCACGCCCATACAAATTTCGGGGACGACTATCGGCAGCGCCATCACGCCCTCAACACCCGCCTTCGCCGGAAAGCGAAACCGCCACAGCATCACAGCGGCAAGCGCACCAAGAACTAGGCTTACCACCGTCGCCAGAAACGCAATCGTGAGCGAATTGCCAAGCGCCGACATCAGCCCGTCATTCTTAAACAGCTTAGCATAATATTTGAAGGTGAAGCCGCGCCAAACAACATTGGCCTTGCTGTCATTAAAGCTAAACACGAACAGCACGAGCAGCGGAGCATAAAGGAACAGGGTGACCGCCGCGATCCAGCTCCGCAGCCACAGCCGCTTGGTATATTCAAGCGGCGCCAGCGGTTTGCGCGTGAAGAGGCTCATCGCCCAGCCTCCGCCTTACGGTTCCTAAGTGCCTGAAGCGCAATCAGGATGAAGGTCGCGTACATCAGCAGGAACGAAAGTGCCGCGCCAAATGGCCAATCATTGGCGCGTTTGAACTGCCGCTCAACCACATTGGCAATCATCTGGCTATCGGTGCCACCCATCAGGTCAGGCGTCAGGTACGAGCCGAGCGCGGGCACAAAGGTAATGATCAACCCCGATATAATCCCCGGCGCTGCGAGCGGCGCAACGATCCGCGTGATCGTTGTCCAATGCCCCGCGCCCAGATCAAGGCTCGCCTCAATCAGAGATTTATCAAGTCGATCAAGTGCGGCGTAAAGCGGCAGCACCATGAAAGGCAGATGGACATAGACCAGTCCAAAAATCACTGCGAAATTATTGTAGAGGAGGGGCAGCGGTTCAAACGGGCCAAACATTCCTGCCAAACCGAATGCCCCCCAAAACCATTCCGCGCCTTGGTTCACCACCCCGCGCGTGCCAAGTAGCGAGAGCAGAGCATAGGTGCGGATCAACAGGTTCGTCCAAAACGGGAGCATGATCAGCAGCAGCAGCCACGGCTTCCACTTCGGCGTCGCGAATGAAATCGCCAGCGCTACGGGAAAACCAACAATCAAACAAATCAGCGTCGTGAGTGCAGCAACCGCAACAGATTTCCCAAAAATCTGGAGATATAGTGGCTCAAGCGCGCGGGCATAATTCGCGAATGTGCCGCTGATCTTGATCGACGTCAGCCCGTCATTGCTGCCAAAGCTATATGCCCAGACAATCGCAAGCGGTATGATAAAAAACAGCAGCAGCCAAAGCGTCGGTGCCGTCGCAATGGCGGCAAAGGCACTGCGCTGTGTCTTCCAATCCTGCACTGCCTAGGCCGCGCGCACCCTCGTAAACGCCTCCTCAAACAGCGGCTGGATATCCGCATTAAATTTGGCATATTCGCATTTGGATAGCACGTCAGCGCGCGGGAAGATCACCTGGTTATTGCTATATTCCTCACCCATCAATTCCTTCACCTTGCCGTTTGGCGTAGGATATTGGATCGCTTCAGTGATTCCCTTGCCGACATTGCCATCAAGCAGATAGTTGATGAATGCGTGCGCATTCTTGGGGTGCGGCGCGCCTTTGGGAATGCAGAGCGAATCTGAATTAAGTTGGCTGCCTTCCTTAGGCACGACGAACCCAATGTCCGGGTCTTCGACCATTTTCTGGGCAATATCGCCGTTATATTCAAGGACGAGATCAACCTCACCTTTCACCAGCAAATCCTGACCATTATCTTCGTGGAAAGCTTTGACGAAGGGTTTCTGCTTGATCATCATCGCTTCGATCCGCTTGATGTCCGCCGCATTGAGTTCATTCACCGATTTACCGAGATATTTTCCGTAAAGCCGGAAGAGATCGCCGGCTTCCGAAAGCAGCGCGATTCGCCCCTTATACTGGTCTGAGTCAAATAGCACCTTCCAGCTATCTGGCTCTGGTTTCACTTTCGATTTCCGGTAGCCGATACCAAGCACCAGCCAAGTGTAAGGCATCGAATATTTGCGACCCGGATCATAAGCAACGTCAGTGAACGCCGGATCGATATTTTTGAAATTGGGAATCTGCGCCATATCAAGTGGAAGGATCATGTCGGATTGAACCATGCGCTCGACGAAATCATTTGATGGCACGATCACATCAAAGCCGGGGTTGCCCGCACGAAGCTTGGCAAAAAGCTCATCATTGTTGGCGAACAGTGACATTTTGACGTTTGTACCGCTTGCGCCCTTATAATCTTCGAGCGTGGTTTCGCCGATATAGGTATCCCAATTGTAGAAGTTGAGTTCAGGCGCTTCGCCCGTCGCGGCAAGCTTACCGTCCGCGCCAACTTTTGCGCTTTCACCGCCGCCACAACCCGCAAGCCCGGCAAAACTAATCCCGATGGCTGCCGCACCCATCCCTTTGAGAAGCGAGCGGCGGTTCGATTTGAGCGCCTCTAGGCTGATGCGGTCGTTCATGGTGCAATCTCCCTGATTAGTTATTTCCCCCATGCTAACCAGAATGAAGCGGAAAAAAAGCCTTTTTTGACTTGCTCCGATTCAACGGCGCCCTTGATGGCGAATATTGCCTGGCCGTCCGCGTTTCCCCGCCACCGGTCGGCGCGTGCGATCTTGCCGATTTCCGCGCGGCATGGCGAGATGGTTGGCACCCTCGGGAAGTTCAAAGCGCAGCGCGCCCGAGGCTGGATTGGCCTCCACCAAGCGCAATTGCAGCCGCTGGCCTAGCGTATAAGTTTCGCCGCTATTTTCGCCGACCAGCCGGTGATTGGCCTCGTCATGTTTGAAATATTCCGCGCCAAGCGTCGAGATTGGCACCAACCCATCGCCGCCGATATCCTCAACGCTGGCAAAAAAGCCAAATTTGGTAATCCCACTGATCCGCGTATCAACGATCTGCCCGACGCGTTCGGAAAGATACGCTGCAACATAGCGATCAACCGTTTCGCGCTCGGCCTCCATCGCACGGCGTTCATATTGGCTGATCATTTCGCCGAGCATTGTCATCCGCGCCGCTTCATCACTCGTCAGAGCGCCCTCACCTAGACCGTAAGCCCCCACCAATGATCGGTGGACAAGCAGATCGGCATAACGCCGTATAGGCGAGGTGAAATGCCCATAAGACCCAAGCGAAAGCCCGAAATGTCCTTGATTGGCGGGCGCATAATAGGCCTGCGTCTGCGTCCGCAGGATTTGCTCCATCACTTGCGGGCGGAAATCAGCGTCACCAACGCGCGCCAGCACATGATTGAAAACCTTGGGCGTCACCACCTGACCAAGCGCAAACGGAACCTCAAACGTCTCAAGATAATCTTTGAGGGCGACCAGTTTCTCCCGCGCGGGCGGCTCATGCACGCGGTACATGCACGGCGCTTTTTTGGCCTCAAGCGCCTTCGCGGCAGCGACGTTTGCCGCAATCATGAAATCCTCAATCAGCCGGTGCGCATCAAGCCGTTCGCGCACTGCAATGCTCGTGATCCGGCCATTTGCATCAAGCACAACGCGGCGTTCAGGCAAATCAAGATCAAGCGGCTCACGCGCTGCCCGTGCCTTGGCGAGCAATGCCCAACAATCCCACAGCGGGCGGAGGGCAGTATCAAGCAGTTCATGCGCACCGCCATCAATCGCCGCCTGCGCATCTTCATACGCAATATTCGCCGCAACCCGGATCACCGCGCGGGTGAAGCGCCATGCGGTCACCTTGCCAACCTTGTTGATCGTCAGATGACAAGCGAGTGCTGCACGATCCTTATTGGCTTTAAGCGAACACATATCCGCCGAAAGCGTTTCAGGCAGCATTGGCACGACGCGATCAGGGAAATAGACGCTGTTCCCTCGCTTCTTGGCTTGCCCATCAAGCGCTGAACCGGGGCGAACGTAAAATGACACATCAGCAATCGCGACGATGGCGTTAAAGCCCCCTGCCCCATCGCTCTGTGCCCATACCGCATCATCATGATCGCGCGCATCGGCAGGATCGATTGCAACAATGGGCAAATGGCGTAAGTCTTCGCGCTCCCCAAGCGGAAGCTTCGACACCGCCTCGGCTTCTTCGATCACCGCGTCTGGAAACTCATCGGGAATCCCAAACTTGTGGATCGCGATCAGGCTGAACGCGCGCGGCGCGAAGGGATCACCAATCACTTCAGCAACACGCGCGGTGATGCGCGGCACGCGACCAGCCTTTTCAGCACGGACGAGATCGCCCACTTTCGCGTCGCCCAACTCAGTAATCAGCGTATCACGCCGTTCGCGTTTGTCGATTGGGCGCAACCAGTGGCGGCCATCCTCATGCGCAACAACGCCGAGGAACGTCTCTTCACTCCGCGCAAGCTTCTTCATCGGATGTGCAACATGGCCAGCCCCGCGCTCCTCAGTGCGGCAAAGCACGCGATCCCCAACACCAAGCGCGCCGCGACGCCCCTTTTCAATCACGCGCAGTCGCGGAATTGGAATCGCTTCACCGTGCCAGATTTCAGGCACGCCGATCACCTGATCATCCTCAACATCAACGATCCGCAGCACGGTAACCTTGGGTAGCCCACCCATTTTGTGGAAGGCGCGACCCGGCGCTGAATCGATCAGCCCCTCATCGGCCATATCCTTGAGCAGCGCCTTGAGCGCAATCTTATCCGCACCGTGAAGGCCAAACGCCTTGGAAATCTCGCGTTTGCCCGCTGGCGTTGGCGACGTGGTGATGAAATCAATGATCTTCTCGCGGCTCGGCAAACCGAGGTTGGGACGTTTTGGCATATATAATGCGATAGGGGGTTGAGACGCGTCCGCCAAACGCTAATGCTGCCACTGCGAATGAAATATGATCTCTTCATTATTGGCGGCGGGATTAACGGCACCGCAATTGCGCGTGAGGCGGCGCTGAACGGCTGGTCAGTGATGCTCGTCGATAAGGATGATCTCGCCGCCCACACATCGTCGGCATCAAGCAAGCTGATCCACGGCGGTCTGCGCTATCTTGAACAATATGAATTTAAGCTGGTTCGCGAGGCCTTGGTTGAGCGAACGCGGCTGATGAAGGCCGCGCCGCATTTGATCCAGCCGATGCAGTTTGTCCTGCCCCAAGCCGAATCCTCGCGCCCCTGGATCATGGTACGTGCGGGGCTGCTGCTGTATGACCTCCTCTCCGGGCGGAGCCCGCTCCCTTGGGCACGGCGGCTGAAAGGCGCCGATAGAATATTTCAGGCGCCGCTCAAAAAACCCGGCAGCGGCTTTGTCTATTCGGACTGCAAGGTTGATGATGCACGCCTCACCATATTGAGCGCAGTTGATGCGGCGCGCGCGGGTGCCGTGATCAAAACCCGCACCGCGATGGTATCGGCGCGGCGTGATGGAGAGGATTGGGAAATTACCCTTTCTGACGGCAGCAGCGTGACTGCGCGCGCCATCGCCAACGCCGCAGGCCCGTGGGTAAGCGAAGCCATCGGCAAAACCGGCATCAACAGCGCGCACGGCATCCGCCTCGTCAAGGGCAGCCATATTGTTGTGCCCAAATTATTTGATGGCGCGCAGGCCTATCTGTTGCAACAGCCCGACAAGCGCGTGGTCTTCGCGGTGCCCTATCATGGCGGGACGACGATGATTGGCACCACCGACATCACAGTCGAACGCCCCGGAGATGCGGTAATCGACGCCAGCGAAATCGCCTATCTGCTCCACGCCGCCAACCTCTATTTCAAACGGCAAATCGGCGAAGCCGACATCGTCAACACATGGTCAGGCATCCGCCCGCTCTACAATGACGGGGCCAGTGAAGCGCAGGAAATAACGCGCGATTATGTGCTCGAACTTGACGATGCGGGTGCGCCAATCCTCTCGGTTTTTGGCGGCAAGATCACGACCGCGCGGCACCTTGGCGAAGAAGCCGTCGCGCGTTTGGCAGCTGCCACCGGCAAACCGGCAACCCCGCAGACACGCGAGCGCGCCCTTCCCGGCGGATATCTCGGCACCAGCCTCGCTGGCTTCATCGAAGCCCAATGCAAACGCTGGCCTTGGCTAGGCCACGCACAAACCAAGCGGATGGCGGGAGCCTATGGCACGATGATGGCTGACGTAATCGGCGATGCGGCTTCAGCGTTAGACCTCGGCACAGATTTCGGCGGCGGCCTCACCGCGCGCGAGGTTGATTGGCTGGTAAGCCACGAATGGGCGATGACGGCGGATGACATCCTGTGGCGGAGGAGCAAGCTTGGGCTTTCGCTTGATAAGGGTGCAGCCGATGCAATCACGGCTTATCTGACACAATCCGTCTAGGCCATGATCATTGCAAGCCGCTGTCCTACAGACATGACATTTGCTATATTGGCCCCTGCTCTTTCCCATTGTTAGTGCGCCGCAAACGCACCATTAATCGATTTCATCGATCACAGCTTTCATTTAAACATCCCTAGAATAGCCAAATTGAACAGTGTGAACTTCGGTTATTTTGATTGAGAGAATCGATCAGTCGTGGTCGCTACTTGGCTTTGGAATTGAATAAGCATTCCTCCCCGTTTCGGGAGGAAATTGGGTAGCTTTCCCTTGCGCGCCAGACTCCCCCCGCCCTATACGCACTCCATGTCCGATTTGTTCTCCAGTGCCACCTCAACCTCCGCCAGCTATAACGCCTCTGACATTGAGGTGCTTGAGGGACTGGAACCTGTCCGCCGCCGCCCCGGCATGTATGTTGGCGGCACGGACGAACGCGCGTTTCATCATCTTGCTGCCGAAGTGCTTGATAATGCGATGGATGAAGCCGTAGCAGGGCACGCGAGCCGGATTGAAATGACGCTTGAGCCGGGCAACCGCCTGACCATTACGGATAATGGACGCGGCATTCCGGTTGATCCGCACCCTAAATTTCCTGACAAATCTGCGCTCGAAGTCATCATGTCCACGCTTCATTCGGGCGGCAAGTTTGAGGGCAAGGCTTACGCGACCTCGGGCGGACTCCACGGTGTCGGCGTCTCAGTCGTCAACGCGCTATCGAGCGATACCGTCGTCGAAGTCGCGCGGAACAAGGAACTGTTCCGTCAGCGGTTTTCGCGTGGGATCACCCAAGGCCCGCTTGAGAAGCTGGGCGCAGTCAACAACCGGCGCGGGACGAGCGTGGCCTTCACCCCCGATACCGAAATTTTTGGCACGGAGATGGGGTTCAAGCCTGCACGACTGCATAAGCTCGCGCGATCAAAGGCCTATCTCTTTGCCGGCGTTGAAATTCGCTGGAAATGCGCGCCTGAATTGATCAACGATGATACGCCTGCCGAGGCTGTGTTCCAATTCCCCGGTGGGCTTGTCGATCATTTGCGCGAGCAGGTGGGAACGCGTGAATGCGCCACATCCGATTTCTTCTCAGGGAATCAGGATTTTGCCGAAGGCGCAGGTCGGGTCGAATGGGCCATCGCTTGGCCGCTGTGGAGCGAAGGCAGTTATAGCTGGTATTGCAACACAATCCCGACGCCCGACGGCGGCACGCATGAGGCCGGACTTCGCGCTGCAATCGTCAAAGGCATTCGCGCATTTGGTGCGCTGGCCGGGCAAAAAAAAGCTGACGGAATTACTGCCGACGATGTGATCACGGGTAGCGAAATCATGCTCAGCGTCTTCATCCGCGATCCCCAATTCCAGAGCCAGACCAAGGATCGGCTGACCTCACCTGAGGCCGCGCGGCTCGTTGAAAATGCGGTCAAGGATCATTTCGATCATTATCTCGCCGATAATATGGAGCGCGGCAAGGCGCTGCTCGCCTTCGTGCTTGACCGGATGGATGAGCGACTGCGACGCAAGGCGGAAAAAGAGGTCAAGCGCAAGACCGCGACCTCGGGCCGCAAGGTGCGCCTCCCCGGCAAACTGACCGATTGTTCGTCCGACGATCCCGCAGGCACCGAAATCTACATCGTTGAGGGCGACAGCGCAGGCGGCAGCGCGAAACAAGCCCGTGACCGCAAGACACAAGCCATCCTGCCCATTCGCGGCAAAATCCTCAACGTCGCGTCGGCCACGGCGGATAAAATCCGTGCGAACAGCGAAATCGCCGATCTCACGCTCGCGCTCGGCTGTGGCGTCCGCAAGGATTGCAACGCCGACAATCTGCGCTACGAACGCATCGTCATCATGACCGATGCCGACGTTGACGGCGCGCATATCGCAACGCTTCTGATGACCTTCTTCTTTCAGGAAATGCCCGAAATCGTCCGGCGCGGGCACCTGTTCCTTGCCCAGCCGCCGCTGTACCGCCTGACCGTTGGTGCGAAATCGCTTTATGCCCGCGATGATGCGCACCGCGCCGAGATCGAGGCGGGGCCGTTCAAGGGCAAGAAGGTTGACGTCGGCCGCTTCAAAGGACTCGGCGAGATGAACCCCGGCCAGCTTCGCGAAACGACGATGGATCCCAAAACCCGCACGCTGATCCGCGTCACCCTGCCGCAGGAATATGAGGAACGCGCGGGCGTGCGCGATCTGGTTGACCGGCTGATGGGCAAAAATCCCGAACACCGCTTCCGCTTCATTCAGGAAAATGCCGCGCGGGTGAGCGAGGAAGTGATCGACGCGTGATCTTGAGGCTCGTCGTTTGCCTGCTGCTTTTCCGCTTTGGTATATTTGAGATTATGACGGCATCCGCAGCACCGCCCGCTGAAGTTGCAACAGCCGCAACCCCACTTGATCAACGGGTTGATCAGGTAATCCCGTTGTTGCAGGGTGCCGTCGATGCCGAGGATTTTTTCGATCCACATTTCCTCAGCGAAGTCGCTTCGCCTGTGCAGATGAAGGCATTTGCAGAGACCGTCCTCGCGCAATTTGGTACGCCACAGAAAATCCTCGAAACCCGAAAAACCAGTGCGACCATTGCAACGCTCAGAGTCAGTTTTGAAAAAGCAGTTGCGATTGTGGATGTCAGCATCGACACAGCCCTACCAAATAAAGTGACCGGCTTTCACATCGTGCCCGAACGGCCCCATATCGAAGATGACAGCTTTGCCAAAATCGATGCCGAGCTTGCCGCACTGCCTGGCCGGGTGGGCTATCTGGTTGAAAGCATTGCAGAGGATGGCAAACGGACGGTCATCGCGGGCCGTGCGACGGGCGAGCAATTCGCGATAGGATCAACCTTCAAGCTCTACATCCTTGCCGAACTTGCGAGCCAAATTCAAGCTGGAAAGCGCAAATGGTCTGACACAATCCCGCTCACACGGCCCTCATTCTCATCACCTGCCACGCAAAGTTTGCCGATCGGTACATTCGCCACCCTTGAACAACTCGCCACTTGGATGATCGCCGTCAGCGACAACGCCGCAGCCGATGAACTGCTCTTTCTGCTGGGTCGCGCCCAAGTCGAGGCGCGCGTCCGCATGATCGGACATAGCGAGCCCGAAAAGATGCGACCCTTCCTCTCGACCGTTGAAGCTTTTCTGCTCAAAAGCGACTATAAGGGGACGCGCGCCATTTATGAGGCCGCCAACGAAAACAAACAGCGCACTATCCTCAAATGTAAAGTCGCAGGCGTTGGCTTTGATAAGATTGTTGCTGAGAATTTGATAGGAAAGCCTGCCGCAATTGACACCATCGAATGGTTCGCCTCGCCCAACGATATCGTTTTGCTGATGGATCATCTCCGCCGCATAAACAATCAGACTGTGTTGGAGATCATGGCCAAAAGCATTGGGCCAACTACTGCAAAAAAATGGAAATATGTTGGCAGTAAGGGTGGATCGGAACTCGGTGTTATCGCGATGAGTTTTCTTGCCCACGCCCCTTCAGGAGAGTGGAGTATTGTGACAGGTAGCTGGAATAATCGCGAACAATCCGTTAATGAAGAACGATTTATCGGCCTCATGTTAAGACTATTGGATAAGGTAAAAGAAAAAAAATGATCTACCGTATTGTTATATTTTCACTTATTCTGGCTACCCCCGCCACTGCACAAGTCGCACCTAAAAGCTTTGATCAATGCAGCCGTTGCCACAGTGTTACAGCCGACGGAAAAAACAAAGCTGGCCCTGGACTTTACCGCATATTAGGCGCTCCCGCTGCCAAAGTTACAGGCTTCAAATATTCGGCCGCATTAACTGAAGCTGCGGTGCGCTGGGATGAAAAGACGCTTAATGCCTGGATTACCAACCCCAAGGCGGTAGTGCCCGGCAACAATATGAGATTCGGTGGCGAAAAAGACGCGGCCAAACGCGCCGAGATCATCGCGTGGCTCAAGGCAAACTAAACAGACAAAATCGGGCGCATGGGAGGGGAACCCACACCATGCGCCCGGCAGGACTACCCATCGCCTAGATATTCCGCCTGCCTAACGTCGGGGTCATGAATTAGACAGGAAGCGCTTGATTAACGATTGCGGCGGCCAACACGAGGCCGTTTAAAACCTTCGGCGCGCGTAACATTGGTGGAGCGTGTAATTTGTCCGTCCGCCCGGCTAACCGAACGGTCGCGATTATAAACGCGCTCGCCCGCGCTGTTAGTAACAGACTGGTTGGTGGTAAAGCCTGTGTCACTGCGTGTGCGGTTGCCCGACAGGCCAAAGGTTTCACCGCCCCGGCCGGTGTAGGTTCCGGTCGTGGTTGCCCCCGTTTGGTTGCGCGAGCGGTCAAGGTTAAAGCTTCGGGTTTGACCACGAAGATTGGTCGAACTTCCCGAGGCGGTGAAGCCATCATCAGTGCGCGCGCGATCATAGCTGCGCGTCGCGGTGGCACCGTCGCTCTTGCGCGTCAGTTCGGCGTCGCGTGAAAGCGTGCCCGCTTCCTTGTCTCGAACAATGGTACGGCTGCCTTCAAAATTGGGCTTGTCGATAGTCACGGTTTTGGTAACGGGATCGGCCATGGCGCTGCCTGCGCACAGAGTTGACGCGATGGCGGCAATCAGAAGCTTGTTCATGTCTCTCACCTTGATCATTGAATGGGATGACCGCTGCTGCGATCATATCCCCTCAACGGGTGAGTGGGCAAAACCCTTCACGCTAATTTTGCGGCACGCTTTCGTTTTGAACAACGGATCCGCCTTGCGGCTCCTCACGCTGCATCCAGCGCAGACGACGCTCTTCGCGCAAGCGGAGCCGATCTTCGCGGAACTGGCGGCGCGTTTCGGCCTCAAGCAACGGAATGTTGGCCTGGGGTATTTCGCCGGCTTCGAGCGTCATTTTGGCCAACCGTTCGCGACGTATGTCGCGGACACGTTTGATCAACGCGACACGCTGAACGGGTGGAATTTTGGCTAGCCGTTCGGCGAACTTGGCCCGCTCTTCAGGTGTCGGCGTAATCCCAAGGGCTTCATTGCGTTCAATCTGATCAACCACGCGCTGCGCGATCATTTCACGCCGGATTTGGCGGCGCACGCGTGGCGTGAGAATTTCCCCTGCAATCGGCTCTGCCACTTCAATCGACGGCTCTTCAACAACCACTAGCGGCGGCACCAACTTTGGCGCCGCAGACGCGTGCTTTGGTTTTGGCGTGATGATCGCCTTTGGCTTGGGTGCAGGGGCAACGATCGCAATCAGCGGGCCAATCACCGGAACATTTTTTGCAACATCGCCAAACACGCCAGTGGCCGCAGCCGCAGCACTCATCAAGCTGAACACCGCGACGCCAACCGCCAGTCGGCGTCCGCGCACCCACCCCCTGCGCTGATCACGCCGGAGTGCGATTAATGGCGGGAGCGCAGAAATTTCTTCGCCTTCAAGCGCTTTGGCGATCAAGCGATCGGTAAAGGCGGCTGAAAGCGGAGGCACATTATAGTGGTCAAGCGCACGCGCCGTCACGCCATCGACTGGGTTGGTATCACTCATTTTGCCGCTCCCCCAAGCGCAGTCCGCAGCGCCGTCCGCGCACGTAGCAGCAGCGATTCAAATGCTTTGATGTTCATATCAAGTGCCCCTGCCGCCGCCATGTTTGAATAATCCTCATAAT
>JBBTEI010000019.1:0-12970 GCA_038042405.1 Pseudomonadota bacterium | reverse complement strand
GAAACGTCACCGTAAACGCCGGGAAAGCCCTAACCATCACAGGAAGCCAAGTCGCCGCAGGTTCTGGTGGACGCAATCCCGCAGGCGGGACGACTGGGGGCACCGTCAACTTGCGCGGCGAATCCGTCACCATCGCCAACGCAACCAATACCGCAAACAGCACAAGCCTCTCCAAATCATCAAGCTTCGGGGTCAGCATCAAGGCCTACGAAAACGTCTCGGGCGCGGTGAAAACAGTCGCCACGCTGGCTGACCGGATCGGGAGCGGAGCTAAGGGCGGCGCGGCAGCCACCGGCATCACCGCAGCTTCCGAAACGCTGCGCACCGTCGCTGCGGTGCAGAGTGCGCTCACCAACACCGCAGGGGTCACCGTGAGCATCGGCTTCTCCAAATCAAAATCAACCACCGCCACCCAGGAACAGGCCGTCGTTGGTAGCACCATCGCAGGCGGCACGGTCAACGTGACTGCGACGGGCACTGACGTGCGCGTGACTGGATCAAGCATCACGTCGTCAGGCGACACCAACTTGAATGCCGCACGCGATGTAATCCTTGAAAGCGCGCAAGAAACCATCGGCAGCCAGTTCAAATCCAAGTCATCCGGCGCGAGCCTTGGCGTGAACATTGGCGTTGCGGTTGTCGGCGGGGTGACCACTTCGGCAAGCGTGGGCGTCAATGCGTCCAAATCGTCAGGCACCGCAACCGAAACCAGCCAAGCGAACAGCAGCGTCACCGCAGGCGGCACATTGACCCTCACCACAGGCCGCGACGCCACGCTCAAGGGCGCAGTCGCCCAAGGCAAGAATGTCATCGCCACCATCGGGCGTGACCTCTCGGTGATCAGCGTGCAGGACACGTCCAAAAGCCAAAGCAGCAGTGCAGGCTTTAGCGCGAGCCTAAGCCTGTCAGCGTCCAAAAATGACAGCAGCGACGGCAGCGTCGTTGCCCCCAACAAAACCAGTGTTGGCGGCGGCGGCGGGATATCGGTTGGCAAGAGCAACGCCAACGCCAACATCGTCAGCGAACAAACCGCACTGTCGGCGCGCGAGGGATCACTGAGCGCCACAGTCAAAGGCAACACTGATCTGAAAGGCGGCGTGATCGCGGCCCTTGACGATAAGGGCGCAGACTCAGGCAAGCTCACCCTAAACACAGCCACCCTCACGGCTTCCGACATCAAGGACAGCGCGAAAAGCAAAGACGTCTCGGTAGGCCTCTCCGCCAGCATCAACAATGTCACGGACAAAGCCAAACGCAGCGCCAACCTGCCCGTGGTTGATGGATCATTCGCCTCATCCACGTTTAAGCAAGACACCAAGGCCACCATCGGCCAAGGCACACTCACCGTCGGCGTCCCCGATGCAAATGTAACGATCAACCGCGATGTGGACGCGAGCCAAGTCGTCACCAAAGACAAGTCAACCGGGTTCACCCTCTATGCCGACGTCGCTGCGTTCAAGGAACTCGTCTCCACCGTCAAAGGCGTCGCGGGGAATGAAACCGCCGCTGGAAACTCGGTCATCCTCCAAGGCGTCGTCGAAATCAAAAAGGACTTTGATGGAGACACGACTACCACCTCACAGTTGGTCGCCGGGATCACCAACGAGATCAAATCATTGGGCGATAACAAGCCCGACAGCGGCGCGCTTGAGCGGTTGTTGACGACGGTGGATATTGCCCTGCGCGGTCGTCAGCGTGTGGTTGAAGCGCAAGCGCTCACCATCGCGCGTGATCGGCGTTTTGCGGGCAAGAGTGCTGAGGAGGTTGGCGCACTTCGCGGGGCCGATGCGGTGGCGCAAGTCCGTGTTCAGTACGGCGATGCTGCTGCTACGCTTTACGCTGCAAGTTTAGAAACGCCCGAGGGCAAGGCGCAGTTGCTCGCGGTTGGTCAGCTCACACTTGCCTACCGCGATAATGGCGGCAATCTCCAAGCGATCAAGGACGGCATCATCCCGGCAAACTTGCGCGCAGGCGGAAATGGCACGAGCGGTGCGGCCTTACCTGAAGACGTAACCGTCAACGGCAAAGCCCCAACCTTTGGTGACAAGACTGTCGTAGTGCTTGCGGGCGCTGGCAAGTTTATCAACAGCATCCCGCCGCAAGCGCGTGAGGCGGCAAGCTTTGGCACGAGCGTCCTGCTCGGAGGGCCGGTCGCGGCGGTCGGTGGTTACTTCATCGGCAAGGCGATTGAGAAGGGCATTGAGAACAGTCCCGAGGCGCAGAAGAATATCGGCGCGGTGGTCAAAGAGGTCGGCCTGCGCGGTGTCAGTGCGCTGTCCTCGGCCACCCTCGACCGCAACCGCAGCGAAGCCGAAACGGCAGAGGCCGATGGCCGACCAAATGCGTTCGCCGAAAGCAGCAACCTGCTCGTCGCCGCAGGAACGTTGCTCTCGATCAGCACCGTCAAAAAACTCGTCGATAAAGCAGGCGGCGTGCTCAAGGGTGGGATCAATCCGGGCGGTGGCAACGTCGATGTGCCCAATGCAACGCTCGACACGCGCCCACCGCTGGTGCCGAATAATGTCACCGTCACCTTTGAAAATGCAGGGTCAAGGCTCAGCACCGAAGAGCTTAATAAGGGGTTCAGGACGGCGGGGACGAATGCAAAGGCTCCGGAAACAGAGGCAGGTAAGCAGTTGACTGCGATCATTGAGTCAAGCGGAGTGCCTGCGAAAAATGCTCTCGATTTCGCCAACAACTTCTTTGCTTCTGGCGTCCGCCCGCCAATCGCCGTGCCGATCAGCTCAGGCGATACTTTGGTCAAGGTCGTGCCGCATGGTGAAGCTGTAACCCCGTTTTCAGGTTATTTTCTCACTCAATCCGAACTCGCTGCGTTGACACGCAATCCGGGGCAAATCGCCAACCGTCTTGGATTGCCCGCTGGATCGCAAGCCCTTCAGTTTGATGTGTTTGAGGTCAAGGCGCTTACTGATACTACCGTGTTCAGGAGTAAGGTTGCCCCAACCATCAATGATCGCACGGGCGCGCGCACCACTGGTGGGGCCACCCAGACCATCGTTGCAAATCGCAAACAGTTTACCGATCCTGTGAAGATTGGTACAATCAATGGCTTTAATCCGCTTCCACCCAAAGGCAAATCACGATGAAGAAGCTTGTAAAGCTTGATGATGATCTCAATCTTACCGAAATTGATTGGAAGGCGACGCGTCGGCAAGCTGAGAAACTACGCGATTATATTTTAAGTGCGCCCGATAGCGAACGCAGAAAATATGAGTATGAAGAACGCCTGATGCCAATGATCGACGCGGTTTTCGATGGGTCAATTGATATACCTTGGCGAACCAACCAACTCACCGTTCAGTTTTCTGACCCCTATCCCGCACGGTTCATCATGGAGGGCCAAGCACCGCAATTGGTGGAGTCATTTTCTGATATTTATCTCACTTTCAAATTTATGATTGAAGCAAGTGCTAGCCAATTCAGCCTTTCGACACACGAAAGCGGCGAGTATATTTTAGGAAAATACCGCGTTGAAAAAGACGACGAGCTTTATGAATGGTGCTGGTTTGAAGATTAAGCCGCTGCGCCTAGCAGCGTCATTCGGTACTTGCGGCACCTCAGCCCCAATAGAAAATCCCGCTTCGCAGGCTTTGCGCTTTTGACCGGACGCCGCCGCTGACCCGGCGGCGCAGACTGTTTCACTCCACTCACTTTTCGCTGTCCTACAAGGTCGGCTTTATGCCATCCTGCCATTTCCGCTGGAGATGTAGCGGAGGTGTAATCGTGGTCAAAAAACGATGCCGATAAAACGACCGATTCAGTGTCAACTTCCTGAGCTTTCCGCCATTTTTTGAAACCATCACCGCAGCTTCCGAAACGCTGCGCACCGTGGCCGCCGTCACGAACGCGCTCACCAACACCGCAGGGGTCACCGCGAGCGTCGGCTTCTCCAAATCAAAGAGCACCACCGCAACTCAAGCATCAACAACGTCACCGACAAAGCCAAACGCAGCGCCAACCTGCCCGTGGTTGACGGATCATTCGCAAGCAGCAGCTTCAAACAGGACACCAAGGCCACCATCGGCCAAGGCACACTCACCGTCGGCGTCCCCGATGCAAATGTAACGATCAACCGCGATGTGGACGCGAGCCAAGTCGTCACCAAAGACAAGTCAACCGGGTTCACCCTCTATGCCGATGTTGCTGCGTTCAAGGAACTCGTCTCCACCGTCAAAGGCGTCGCGGGGAATAAGGAAGCCGCTGGAAACTCGGTCATCCTCCAAGGCGTGAACAACATCGCCAACGATCCACTGCGCCTTGTTAAAGATGTCGCAGGCGAAGTGAATGCTATTTTTGATAAAGACATTACCACTGAAAGCCAGACTGGCGAACTTGTCCGGTTGGTTGCCTTGAAACTTGGCCTTGAAGCGAGTGGCGCGCAAACCGATAAGGCCATCGAGATTGAACTAGCGCGTGCTAAGCCTGAGCTTGATAAAGTTGCTGGGCTGCGCGATGCAGCACTTGCTCGCGCCGCCGAGGCTGAACGTAGTGGCGATACCGCAGCCGCAACCTTAGCCAACGCAGAGGCGGCAACGGCCCAAGGCGTAATCAATACGATCACCAAAAATGCGGTTACCTCAGGCGTGGTCAAGGTAGCTAGCCGCACGCGCCCCGGTGCACCGCAAAATGTGCTTACCGAAGATGTGACCAAGGGCAGCGCGCTTGTGAGCCGTGATGGCAATCTGGCAGCAGGTACAGGCCTTGCCGGGGCACTGCCGTTCGACCCCGATGCCGAAATCGTCGTCACTGCATTCAAAGAGGGCACCACGCCAACCATCGGGCGGTTTGTGGTGAATACAGCGGTGGAAACAAAAGCCTTTGTCGAAGGTCTCAATGATACGTTTAAAATAGCCGCCAAAACAGGCATCGGCCTCGCGGTGACTGGCGGCACCAAGCCGCTAATCGATCTGGGGGTTGATCTGGGTGGTAGAGTTATCCTCCCGGCGTTACCCAACGCTATTCTTGACCCGCTCGCCAGAGGCAGTGCTGCGATTACGACCTTCATCGGTGATGGTGGCACCGCCTTCCTAGTGGGGTCAAGTGGTAACGTGCTTCAGGATTTCCGCACAACGCGCAACGATACGACAACGCGTGCTCGTACCGATTCTGATGGTGTTAGCTACTTCACTGGCCTTATATTTACAGGGGCAGTCGCCGTGATTGGTACAGGGGCAAAAGTCGTCCTCAATAAACGCGGCGGGCCCGATGTGGTTGATCCTAACGTCGGACGCGATGCTGCTCGTCGTGGAGATACGCCGGGTGCTAATGCAGATAGCGAAGCCGGAGATCCAGCCTCATTTACTAATGGCCGTGGGCCGCTTGTTGACTATGAGAAAATCTCGACAGCGAAACCCGGACAAGCTATAAAGCCTCGTGACCTAAATGAGCAAGTGTTGTTTAATCAGGTGATTGATAATCCGGCGGCTGGACGTAAATTAGATTTAAGTGGCGACCCCAGATTCAAAGCGTCTGATGGCTTTCAAAAGCTGGAAGCAATTCAGAAGCTGCCAGACGGAACCAATATCACTATCCACTACCAGTATAATTCTGTAACAGGTAAAGCCTATGATATTAAATTTGTTACGCCGCAGCGTGTGCCACCACCGCTACAGCCAGGGCCATCAATAAGGAAATAAAATGAAAATTAGGGAGAATGGACGTGAAATTCCTGTAGATGTGTATGCAATATACTGGGATAATGGAGTAAGAATTTACTCTGTAATTCCATATGAGGGGTATGAAGGGTTAATTTCTATTTCTGAAAACGAATCAGTGGTGGTAGATAATAATATCAACAAATTTATAATTAGAAAAAGTGACTATGAAAATGATATTATCATTCATGAAGCAGCTGATAAAGATGGCTTGATATATAAGCTTATCGACCACGATGCAGAGGCAATGATCGAATTTAAACGCCGCTTGGTTGATTATGAATGACCTAATAAAATAAGCCGCTGCGCCCTGCAGCGTCATCCTGCTTCGCCCCACCCGCAGCACCAATGGAAAATCCCGCTAACGCGGGCTTTGCGTTTCTCGCTAGGCCGCTGACGATAAGCGCAAGCCTGATCCAATGAGCCAGGTGGCGACGCGGCCCATATCGGCGCGGGGCGTGTTATCCTATGGCATCGGCAGCATTACCGCCTTCTGGTTCATTGAAAGAGTGTTCGCATAACCCAATGGCTTTGAATGCAGTCAAACTCTTCTATGGTGCTGCAGAATCGAAGGAAGGTGTCCGCGCTTTCGCCGAGAAACGCCCGCCCGATTTCCAGAAATATGTGAAATGATGCCAGTAAGATTTACCCCCGCCGATATTGTTGCCCTTCTCCCCAAGGGTGCGCGCATCTTGGTTGCGGGGGCTGGCGGGGAATCTTTGCTGCTGGCAGAGGCGGTCATCGCGGCTGGCAACGCGCTGGGGCCGGTGATCTTTACCGGCGCTTTCATTCCGGGGCAAAACCACTGCACCTATCTTGCCAATCCGGATTGTCGGCTCGAAACATTTTTCATCACGCCTCCGGTCAAAGCCGCACCGGCATCGCAAATTGATTTCTTTCCGCTCTGCTACAATGATATCCGCCAGAGATTATCGACAATCCGGATTGATGCAGCGTTGTTCATGGTCACGCCGCCCGATGCGCTCGGGAATTGCAGCTTTGGCCCCGCTGTTGATTTTATCGCCGAACTTTGGCCACGTATCCCGGTGCGGATTGCGCATATCAATCCGCTGATGCCGCGCACCCACGGGCATGGCGGCATCCCATTTTCTGAAATTACCGCCTTTGTCGAAGGCGAACAGGGTTTTGATGCGCCAAGCGACACCAGCCAAGATCCGATTGCCAACGCCATCGCCGCACACATCGCGCCTTATGTCTGCGATGGTGCCACGCTACAGCTTGGCATCGGTAAAGTGCCCGGCGCTGTGATGAAGGCGCTGACCGGGCGGCGTAATTTGCGTTTCCATTCGGGTTTGATCGTCGATGAGGTGGTTGATCTGCAAGACGCGGGAGCCTTGGCACCGGGCGCTTCGGTGCTTGCGGGCATCGCGATCGGATCAAAGCGGCTTTATGATGCGATTGGCGGCCCCGCTTATGCGTTCCAACCGGTTTCGGTGACGCATAATGAAGCCATCATCGGCGCGATTCCCAATTTCATCTCGGTCAATTCGGCACTGGAGGTTGATCTGTTTGGCCAGGCTTATTCCGAGCTGGGCCCCAACGGTTTTATGTCCGGCCCCGGCGGCGCATCGGACTATGCGCGCGGGGTGCGATTGTCAGAAGGTGGATTGCGGATCATCGCGTTGCCGTCGAGTGCCGCCAAGGGCCGCATCAGCCGGATCGTTTTGCAAGGAGCCGGGCCGGTTTCGCTGGGCCGGATGGATGTTGATCTGTTTGTTACCGAACAGGGCGTTGCCGATATGCGCGGCAAAACCTATCCCGAGCGGGCGCATGCCTTGATCCAGATTGCCCCCGAAGCACATCGTGACGCGCTTCGTGCCGGATGGGCAGATTATTCTGCGCAATTTTAGGTTTGGCATCCAAAATGATCGTAAGCCGCGCCAATATAAGAGGCTGGCGCGCCCGGCAGGACTCGAACCTGCTGCCTCAAGATTAGAAGTCTCGCGCTCTATCCAGATGAGCTACGGGCGCGCGCCGGAAATTTCGTTAGCGCGGATTGCATCAAAACGAAACTGCGATAGCATGATTGGATGAACAATATCGCACCGCCGCCCGCAAGCGCCGCCACTGTACGGCAATTTCGCGCCTTTGACATAGTGATGGCGGCGTTTGTCGCGATCCTGCTGCTTTCGAATGTAATTGGCGCGGGCAAGGTTGCCGAACTTGGCGGCTGGACGTTTGGCGCGGGCATCCTGTTTTTCCCGCTTGGCTATGTGATCGGCGACGTACTGACCGAGGTGTATGGCTATGCCCGCGCGCGGCGCTGTATCTGGGTCGGGTTTGCAGCACTGCTGTTCATGGCCTTCATGAGCTGGGTCGTCGTTAGCCTGCCGCCCGCTGCGGGGTGGGAAGGGCAGGCGGCTTACGAGTCGGTCTTTGGCCAAGTACCGCGCATCGTCTTCGCCTCAATCGTCGCATTCTGGGCGGGCGAATTCGTCAATTCATTCGTGCTCGCCAAGATGAAGCTGTGGACGAAGGGCAAGCATTTATGGAGCCGCACGATTGGTTCAACCGTGGTGGGGCAGGGGATCGACAGCATGATATTCTACCCGCTCGCTTTCTGGGGCGTGTGGGATAATGCGCAAGTGGTGACAGTGATGATCACCAATTGGGGACTCAAAGTGGCATGGGAGGCAGTGCTGACGCCTGTAACCTACGCTGTGGTCGGCTGGCTCAAACGGCATGAGGGCGTTGATCTGTTTGATGATGCCACCGATTTTACGCCGTTTAAGACAGGGGTTTGATCGCGCCAAAAAATGAAAAAGGCTGCCGAGGCGTCTCCACCCCGGCAACCCTTTTGCATGGTCAACGATCGGAGAGATTTCCGATGCGCGGGAGACCATGGGCAGCCTGCTAATATGCGTTAGCGGCGCGTCCCCCGAACGAATTTCTCCGACCTCGTTGCTGAACCATGAGACATCGGATCACCTCCTTTCGCTAAGTTAAAAGCCTGTGACTTCTCAGCCACGGGGAGAACATGATTCAAACTGCGCGGACGCGCAAGCGAAAAATTATGTGCGGCAATCTTCGATCACGCGGGCAATCTCTGGCCAGCTTGGGATGACGAGATCAGCGCCGCCTTTGACCGAAACAAGGAAGCGGCCACGGCTGAATGCCATCGCGTCAAGCTGCGGCTCATTCACCGGCAGCGTGGCGGCAATATAGGCCGGAGTATCGCCATTATTTTTGACTGCAAAGGATTTGAGTCCCGATGATGCACGGATTGTCATCATGCCGCTGTCACCGCCGGGAAAAGCACCCGCGCGTGAGAGATAGATGCGCCGCGCCGCGCTATCGCAGCGGATGATGAAGCTGGCGTCTGCGCCGTTCGGGCCAAAAAGTGCGACCGATCCCCGCGCATCGCGGCGGTACACCCAATCACCGCTACTGTGCGGTGCATCCTGCCACGTCTCGCCAAGCGACACCGGCGCTGGCATAGGCTTTGGTGCTATGGCAACGGGCGCAGGTGTGGCTTGCGGCTGCGGCGCGGGGTCTTTCGCGCAGGCAAGCAGGATCAGTGGCAGGGTAAGAATGATAAAACGCATTGTGTAATCATAGCTGCCGGGCGGCACGGCGCAAGACGCATTCCTACTTGTCGCCGTCGCGCTCTCCCCGCATAGCAAGGCTCAGGAGAGCAAAATGGCAGCAAATATTTCAGCAACGCGGTTAAAGGCGATCATCGGCGGATCGGCGGGTAATTTTGTCGAATGGTATGATTGGTTCGCTTATTCTGTGCTGTCGATTTACTTCGCGCCAGTGTTTTTTCCCGAAGGCGACAAGACCGCGCAGTTGCTCAATACCGCCGCGATTTTTGCGGTCGGCTTCCTGATGCGGCCGATTGGCGCGTGGATCATGGGGGTTTATGCCGATCGTCATGGCCGTAAATCGGGGCTGGCGGTTTCGGTCGGGCTGATGTGCGCGGGCTCGCTGCTGATTGCTGCCTCGCCGGGCTATGCAAGTGCGGGCGTTGCCGCGCCGATCATCCTCGTGATTGCGCGGATGCTTCAGGGGCTTTCGGTCGGCGGCGAATACGGGGCGAGTGCCACCTATCTGTCCGAAATGGCAACACGCGAACGGCGCGGTTTCTGGTCAAGCTTTCAATATGTCACGCTCATCGCGGGGCAATTGACCGCGCTTGCAACCGTGCTCATCCTCCAGTTGATCCTTACCGAGGCGCAGCTTGAAAGCTGGGGCTGGCGTATTCCCTTCGTCATTGGCGCGGTGCTCGCGCTCGGCGTTTATGTGTTGCGCAGCCGGCTGGCCGAAACCGGATCGTTTAGCGCGCAAGCGGCGGATCGCCCGGTATCGAGTGCTGGCAATTTATGGCGTGATCACCCGCGTGAATTCATCCTTGTTGCGATGATCACGGCGGGCGGGAGCCTCGCCTTTTACGCCTTTACCACCTACATGCAGAAATTCCTGATCACGACGAGCGGTTTTGACAAGCAAACGGCGACGGCGGTGATGACTGCGGCACTCGTGCTGTTTATGGCGATGCAGCCGTTCTGGGGGTTGGCGGCTGACCGGTTCGGGCGAAAACCGATGCTGATCCTGTTCGCGGTGGGTGGAATGATCGTTTCGGTGCCGGTATTCACCGCGATTGCGAGCGTTAAATCGCCCTATGCCGCGTTCGGCCTGATCATGATCCCGCTGACGCTCCTCGGCGCGTACACATCGATCAGTGCGCTGATCAAGGCAGAGCTTTTCCCCGTGCATATCCGCACGCTCGGCGTGGCACTGCCCTATGCGCTTGGCAATGCGCTGTTTGGCGGCACGGCGGAATTTGTGGCGGGCTGGTTTAAGCGCGTCGGTGTAGAGGCCGGATTTTACTGGTATGTCACTGTTATTATCGGCGTTGCGCTGGTCGCGTTCCTGATGCTGCCCGAAACGCAGAAAAACAGCCTGATTCTGGAAGACTGATGGCAAAGGCGCGCGCCGATCAATTGCTGGTTGACCGGGGGCTGGTCGAAAGCCGCGCGCGGGGGCAGGCGCTGATCTTGGGCGGGCATGTCTATTCGGGGGATCGCAAGGTCGAAAAAGCGGGCCAGCAACTCGGCGATGATGCGCCGCTTGAGGTGCGCGGGCGCGATCATCCCTGGGTGTCGCGCGGTGGCATCAAACTCGCGCACGGTCTGGCCCATTTCGGTTGGGATGTGACGGGTGCCGTGGCGATGGATGTTGGCAGTTCAACCGGTGGCTTTACCGATGTGCTGCTCACGCACGGAGCAGCGCGGGTCTATGCGGTTGATAGCGGCACGAATCAGCTCGCGTGGAAATTGCGGCAGGATGCGCGCGTGATCGTCCATGAACAGACGAGCGCACGGATTTTGACGGCGGTACATATCCCCGAACCGGTTGATCTGATCGTCTGCGATGCCAGTTTTATCGGTCTGGCAAAGGTGCTTGAGCGGCCAATCACCTTTGCCAAACCCGCCGCGCGGCTCCTCGCGCTCATCAAACCGCAGTTTGAAGCCGGGCGCGGCGAAGTGGGCAAGGGCGGGGTAGTGCGCGAACCCCATATCCATGCGCGCGTTTGTCATGAAGTTGAAACATGGCTTATCAATGGGGGTTGGGGTGTTTGTGGTATTGTGCAAAGCCCGATCACAGGGCCAGAGGGCAATATCGAATTTCTTGTTGCGGCGCAGCAAGGATAGCTTGCATATTTGTTCCGAAGGCCCGAGTGAAGTTTTCAAATGCGACTTATTTCCCTTTCCCCCATCTTGTTGTTCCTCGCCGGATGTGGCGGTGCGGAAAAAACGCCCGATCGTCCGTCGCCGCTGATCACGCTTGAAGCGGTTGCACTCCATGAATTTTCGGATCGCTATGAAGCGGTCGGCACCGCCATCGCGAATGAACAAGTGACGGTTACCGCGCCCGTGACTGAACGGATTACCCGGCTTGGCTTTTCGGATGGTGATTATGTCCGTTCGGGTCAGATGCTGGCCGTCCTTGCCCAAGGTCAGGAAACCGCATCGCTGGCCAGTGCAGCGGCCCGCGCGCGTGAGGCAGAGCAGCAATTGGCGCGGATCGCGGCGCTGCGCGAACGCGGCTTTGCGACCAAATCAAGCCTTGACGCCCAAATGGCATCGGTGGCGGCAACGCGCGCCGGGGCAAGCGAAGCGCGTGCGGTGGTTGCAGACCGTGTTATCCGTGCACCATTTTCGGGCTATGTTTCGCTGCGGCGGATTTCGGTTGGCGCGGTCGTCAGCGCCGGCACTGAAATCGCCACGATCAGCGATAGCAGCACGATCAAGCTTGATTTCTCGGTGCCCGAAACCCTGCTCGGCACGGTGCGCGTTGGCCAGCCGATATTGGCGCGCGCCGCTGCGTTTCCCGAAACACCTGTTGGCGGCACGATCAGCGCGATTGACCCAGTGGTTGATCCAGCGACACGCGCGGTGATCGTGCGTGCCCTTATTCCAAATCGTGGTGGTCGGTTAAAGCCGGGAATGCTGCTGTCGGTCGCGTTGCAATCACGCGTTCGCAGCGCGCTCGCTGTGCCCGAACTTGCATTGGTGCGCGAAGGTGATGGCCGCTATGTTTACACCGTCGATAAGGATGGCAAAGCAAAGCGCGTCAGCGTTTCAACGGGGGGAAAAGACGGCAATCGCATCGAAGTGACGCAAGGGCTGATCCCGGGTGACAAAATCGTAACCGAGGGCGTGGTCAAGTTGTCCGAAGGGGCGAAAGTGCGGGTCGTGGGCGATAAGCCGCCCGGCAAAGCCGCCGCCGCGCGCTGATTATCCCGATGCGGCTTTCCGATCTTTCCGTTCGTCGCCCGGTGTTCGCAGCGGTGCTGGCAATTCTGATGCTGCTTGTCGGGGCGATTGGCTATTTTAATCTGCCGATCCGCGAATATCCCGATACCGAGCCTCCGATTGTGTCGGTTGAAACCAATTATACCGGCGCAGCGGCGACCGTGGTTGAATCGCGCGTTACGCAGGTGCTTGAAAATGCGCTTGCCGGGATTGAAGGTATCCAGACGATCAGTTCGCGCTCACGCGACGGTCGATCAGAAATCACCATCGAATTTGCGCCGGGGCGTACCGTCGATAGTGCTGCCAACGATGTGCGTGACCGGGTGGGCGGTGTCGCCGATGATTTACCTGAAGAGGTGCTCGCGCCCGAAGTCCGCAAGGTTGATGCCGATGCCCAGCCGGTGTTGTTCATCGTCGTTTCACGGCCCGGCTGGACACGGCTTGAACTCAGTGATTATGTTGACCGCAATCTGGTTGACCGTTTTTCAGCACTTGATGGCGTCGCGCGGGTCTTTG
>JBBTEI010000018.1:0-6801 GCA_038042405.1 Pseudomonadota bacterium | reverse complement strand
GCCCCGAAAATCAGCAGCGGTATCGCGAGTGGTAGCAAAAGCAGCCCTGCGAGCGCGCCTGCACCGCGCAAGCCAGCGGTGAGTGCGGCTACCATTACCGACAGCACCGCCAGCCCTGGCGTGCCGAGCAAAAGCCCGAGCTCAAGCCGCATAAGCGTATCACCTGACAATCTGAGCAATCCAGCAGCTGGCACAGCGGCAAGCATCAGCGGCGGGCCGAAGGTAAACCAGTGTGCGATGACGCGCGCGCCCGCGATCCATTCATCGCTGATCCCGCGCACTGCGAATTGATCGAGAATCCCCGCCTCAGCATCGGGCACGATCAGACGGTCAATCGGCAATAGGCTGGCGAGCAGCGCGGCAATCCACAGCACCCCCCCGCCTGTCTTTGCGAGCAACGGCCCGTCAGGCCCAACCCCGAACGGATACAGCGTCGCCACAAGTAGGAAGAAAATCACCGGTAGCCATACCCCGCCGCGCCCAAAGGCAAGCCGGACATCGCGACTAATCAAATTGAAAAGCTGGCTCATCCCTCGCCAATCCCAATCGTTTTGACATCCGAAAGGCCCAGCGGCTGGTGCGATGCCGCCATGATAATCCCGCCGCGCACCCGGTGGATGGCCATCGCGGCGTCAAGCAATGTCAGCGATTCCTTATCAAGGCCGTTGCCGGGTTCATCAAGCAACCAAATATCGGCACGGCTGGCGATCACCCGCGCCAGCGTCGCACGCTTTTTCTGGCCCGTTGAGAGCATCCGCACAGGCACGCTTGCAAGATGGCTGATGCGCATTGCCCCCATCGCTTCGTTCACTGTGTCACTCTCACTCCCATCAATCGCAGCCCAAAAACCGAGCGCCTTGTCGAGCGGCAGGCGTGGATCAAGCGCGTGCGCCTCATCGGCGAGTGCAAGGGTGCCTTGATGCGCGACCCTCCCCGCATAAGGCTTGAGCAATCCGGCAATCACGCGGAGCAAGCTTGATTTACCAGCGCCGTTCGGCCCGCGAATAAGCGTTGCATCGCCGGGGCCAAGCGCGCAGCTAATATCCTTGAACAGCAAGCGCCCACCACGCACGCACGCGATATTTTCAAGGATGAGTTGACGGCCGAGCATAGTCTTTGCGACATAGGCATATTGGTGAAAAGAGGCAAAGCCCGTGATAGAACAATTAAGCGATGAAGACCGGGCCAAGCTGCTTGATAGGCTTGATGACTGGGAATATGATTTAGTGAGAGATTCGATCAGCAGGCGTTTCCTGTTTGCCGATTTTTCCGAGTGCTTCGCCTTCATGACGCGGGTTGCGATGCTGGCCGAGGCTCAGGAGCACCATCCCGAATGGTCAAACGTCTGGAACCGGCTTGATATTACGCTGACGACGCACGACGCGGGTGGGCTTTCAGAGCGTGATGTGAGAATGGCGGACGCGATTGAGGCGCTGCTCGCTTAGTTAGCCGCGACTCGCGCGCACCAGCCGCTGCGTCACCGGATGCTGCGGAGTTCGAATCACCTCGTCACTTGGCCCGGTTTCAACAATTTTCCCAGCATCAAGCACGGCAACCCGGTGACAAAGCTGCCGCGCGAGCGCGAGATCATGCGTGATGCAGAGGATCGAGAGCCGTCGTTCGCGCTGGAGCCGCGCAAAGAGCGCAAGAATTTGCGCTGCAACCAACACATCAAGTGCTGATGTTGCCTCATCAAGCAGCAGCATTTCTGGCTCTGCCACCAGCGCGCGGGCAATCGCAACGCGCTGCGCCTGACCGCCCGATAGCGAGCGGGGGGTACGACTGGCGAAATCTGCCGGAAGCTCAACGCTTTCAAGTGCTGCGGCCACGCGCATGTCGCGTTCGCCTCGTGAAAGGTCTGGCATTAGATGCCTGAGCGGCTCGGCGATAATATCCGCCACGCGCCACAGCGGATCAAGGCTGGCGAGGGGATCCTGAAACACCGGCTGGATCAGGCGACGGTCAGCGCTTCGCATTTTGGCGCGCGTTGGCAGTTCCGCGCCGCGCCATATCGTTTGGCCTGACGCCATTGGCCCAAGCCGTGCAATTGCCCGGCCAAGCGTCGATTTGCCTGAGCCTGATTCGCCCACAATCGCCAGCGCTTCCCCTCCGCCAATCGAAAGCGTTGCCCCGTCAACCGCCGTCAAAACGCCGCGCCGCCAGCCTGCGCGCGGATATGTTACACGGATGTCTTTGGCTTCAAGGATCGTGCCGCCAACTTCGGGTAACGGCGCGCGCGGGCTATCAAGGTGCGGTGCGGCGGCAATCAATGCTTTGGTATAGGCCTGCGTTGGCGCGCCAAGGATCGCCTCGGTCGGCCCGCTTTCAACCACCCGGCCATTTTGCATGACGATGATATGATCGGCGTGTGCCGCAACGCTCGCCAGATCATGGCTGACGAGCAGCACAGCAAGGCCGTGTTGCACACGCATTTCATCAATTAGCGCCATGATTTCATGACGGAGCGAGGCATCAAGCGCGGTCGTTGGTTCGTCGGCAATCAGCAGCTTGGGGCCATGCGCGGTTGCCGCCGCAATCATCACGCGTTGGCGCTGCCCGCCCGACAGCCGGTGCGGAAAGGCATCAAGCCGCTCGTCAGCCTGCGCGATGCCAACACGTTCAAGCATTGCCGCCAATTCGCGCCGCGATGGTTTGGGCGTACCCGATTGGCTTGCGGCCTCGGCAAGCTGCGCGCCAATGCTGAGGTGCGGCGTCAGGCTGGTGAGTGGCTGCTGGAAAATAAAGCCGATGTCACGCGCGCGGATTTTGCGCAAACGCCGCTCGTCAGCCGCGCAAAGCTCTTCGCCAAGCAATCGCGCTGACCCGCTTGCAATGCCGGGCGATAGACCAAAGGGCGTGAGGCAGGTGAGGCTCTTGCCCGATCCTGATTCGCCGACAAGCGCGACGCACTGCCCGGCAGCGATTTCAAAACTGACGCCGGTGATTAAGGCCGTGCCGCCAATCGAAATTCCAAGCCCCTGCACCGAATAAAGTGTCATCCTGCGAACCGATCGCGCAATTTCTCACCCGCGAGCGTCAGGCATACGAGCAATGTCACGAGAATCCCGCCGGGAAGCAACAGCGCGAACGGCGCGATATCCATATCGTCTGCACCTTCCTTGATCATGATGCCAAGCGAGGTCAGCGGTTCTTGCACGCCGAGGCCGAGGAAGGAGAGGAAGCTTTCCACCATCACCACCTGCGGCACGGTGAGCAGCAGATAGGCAATCGCCACGCCCGCGACATTGGGCAACAAATGCCCGGTCATTATCGCGCGGGCCGGCGCGCCAGCGGCTTCGGCGGCGATGATGAAGGGGCGCTGTTTAAGTTGAAGCACTTGCCCGCGCACGACCCGCGCCATCGTCAGCCATTCGACCGCGCCAATCCCGATGAACACGAGCAGGATCGAACGACCAAAGACGACCATCAGCAGGATGACGACAAACATGAAGGGCAGCGCATACAGCGCGTCAACGATCCGCATCATTAGCTCGTCGGTCTTGCCGCCAACCCAGCCAGCAATCGCGCCCCACGCGACGCCAATCACCAGCGAGACCAGCGCTGCAGCGAGCGCGACGCCAAGCGTAACGCGGGTGCCGACGAGCGTGCGGGCGAGCAAATCACGCCCGACATTATCGGTGCCAAGTAAATGTGTGCCGGTCAACGGCTCCGCGCGCACCGCATTCCAATCAATCACGTCATAGCCCCACGGCAGGAGTGGCGGCACGAGCAGTGCTGCGGCGACAATGACGCCAACAATGATTAGCGGGGCTTTCATCCGCGCACCCGAGGATCAAGCCAGCCGTAAATCAGATCGGCAAACAGATTGAACAAGATGATGAGCGCGGCATAAAGCGTCACTACGCCGAGGACGAGCGGGTAATCCCGGTTGAGCGCACCCTGCACGAAATAGCGCCCAAGCCCCGGCAGGGCAAAGACTGTCTCTATGACGACCGCCCCTGTGAGCAATCCCGCCGCCGCTGGCCCGATATAGCTCGCCACGGGCACAATTGCGGGGCGAAGCGCATGGCGGAGCAGCACGCGTGCCGGAGAAAGCCCGCGTGCACGCGCGGTGCGAACATGATCTTCGGATAGCGCCGTCGCAAGCCCGGCGCGCGTCAGCTTTGCGACGGCCCCTGCCACAGGCAGCGCGAGTGCGATGACGGGTAGGATCAAGTTGAGCGGCGCGCCCTCATTCCAACCCGAAACCGGAAGCCAGCCAAGCGTTAGCCCGAATAGCAGCACGAGCAGCGGTGCGGTCACAAAGCTCGGTAGCGCGGTCAGGATCGTCGTCACTATGCTGACGGTGCGGTCAACGCTGCCGCCTGCGCGCACCGCCGCCCACAGGCCAAGCGCAATGCCAAGCGCGAGAGCAAGAATGAGCGCAAGCCCGCCAAGCGTGAGCGAGATTGGCAAGCCCTTTGCAACGAGCGCCGTCACGGTAAAATCGCGGTACACCAGACTCGGCCCGAAATCGCCCTGTGCCAGATTGCCGATATAGCGCAGGAATTGCTCATGTAGCGGCAGATCAAGCCCATAAGCTGCTGTCAGCGCCGCGCGCGTTGCGGGATCAAGCGGCCGCTCGCCATCGAACGGCCCGCCGGGGGCGAGCCGCATCAGCAGGAATGATAAAAATATAACAACAAACAGCGTCGGGATCGCTGTGCCCAGACGGCGGAGGATGAGGGTAATCATCCTCTGCTAACCGAAATTACTGCGGCGTGCCTGCGCGGGCATCGGCCCCGTCGCCTTCGGGGGCTGCAATAATGTCACGCGTGACCGAGCCCTTGTCGACCACTTCTGTATTGGGATCGCCGACTTGCGAGCGAATGCCCGCCTGCGCACGGTTGCCACCGGCCTGACCGATTGCGCCGGTTTCAACCGCACTGCGCACGGCCTTGCCGCCGAACATCGCTTCAAGCGCCTGCGTTGACGAATCGGCCTCTTGTGGGCGCGGGGTGCCGGGCTTTGGCGGAACGAGCGCGAAATCGGGCGGCACCACCAGTGGGGCCGAACGCGATACCGCCAGTTCATCAGGGCGCTTGCGATCAAGCCCGCTGCCACCGGCACAGGCGGCGGTGAAGGCGATCAGGGTGGCCGAAATTACGAGTTTACGCATATTATTTCTCCGCATTGGCGGTGGTGCCGCGAGGCTTTGGGCTGTCTTTGGCGAACAATGCGCGCGCAAGCAAGACCAGCACACCGATTGTAATCGCAGCATCAGCGATATTGATAACCAAAAACGGGCGAAACGCTCCGAAATGCAGCTCAGCATAATCGACAACATAGCCGTAGCGCACCCGATCAACCAGATTGCCGACGGCCCCGCCAAGGACAAGGCTCAAGCCCAGCGCATCAAGCCGGTTGGCCTCACGCCACAGCCAGCTTGCGACAAAGGCGCTCACCGCGCCCGTCAGCGCGACCAAGCCCCAGCGCATTACATCGCTTGTTGCCTGAAACAGCCCAAGCGAAATCCCTTTATTATGAACGAGCGTGAGGTTGAAAATCGGCAGCAGTTCGATGCTATCGCCCTCAACGCGAAGGCCGAAGGGGCCGAGGACAAGCGCCTTCATGATTTGGTCAACGATGAAGATAGCAGCGGCGATGATCAGGCTGCGGGTACGAAGGGTCATGACTGTAATACTCCGTCATGCTGAACGCGTTTCAGCATCCATCTCTCAACAAGCGCTGTCGGAGTTTGCTGCACGATAGACCCTGAAACAAGTTCAGGGTGACGGGTGGTGCAACGATTATCCATTCACCACATCCTCACACCGCCCACACAGCGCGCCGTCTTCGCTCACTTCGGGAAGGTGCCGCCAGCAGCGGCCGCATTTGTGGTGGGTGGTAACAACAACCTCAACATTATGAACGTCTGTTCCCAGCACATTTGCGTCATCGATCTGCGCGGATGATACGATGCAGGCTTCCGCAAAATCGACTGATCGGATGTTCGCCACGATAGCTAGATCATTCCAAGTGATGCGAACGTCAGCTTCAAGGCTCGATCCAAGGCGCTTTTCTCTCCGCAATGGTTCAATAAACTCACTGACCACCGAGCGAACCGCACGAATGCCGTTCCACTTCTCCACCAACTCGTCACCCCGGACTTGATCCGGGGTTTGGCTTTCCTTTGCCGACGATGAGCCTGACCCCGTGTCAAGCACGGGGTGACGGGTGAGGGGCAGTTCGGGCCACTCCAGCAAATGCACTGACGTTTCGTCATCGGGAAACCGCGTTTGCCAGACTTCTTCAGCGGTAAACACCAGCACAGGCGCTGCATAGCGTACCAGCGCGTGGAACAATATGTCGAGCACCGTGCGATACGCCATCCGCTTCGGCGAAGTCGCCGCGTCGCAGTAGAGCGAATCCTTGCGGATATCGAAGAAGAAGGCGCTCAGGTCATTATTCGCGAAATCAGTAATCAGGCGAACATAGGTGTTGAAATCGAAATCATTCACCGCCGTCTTCAGCTTCGCATCCATATCGGCGAGCAGATGCAGCACATAGCGCTCAAGTTCGGGCATGTCCGCAACCGCGACCTTTTCCGCGTCCGAAAAGCCTTCGAGCGCGCCGAGCAGGTAGCGGAAGGTATTGCGCAGCTTGCGGTATTGATCCGATACGCCTGACAGGATTTCCTTGCCGATCCGGTGATCCTCGGTGAAATCGACGGTCAGCGCCCACAGCCGCAGGATATCGGCACCACTATCGCGCATCAGGTCGGTCGGGCTGATCGTGTTGCCGAGAGACTTGGACATTTTCATGCCCTTTTGATCCATCGTAAAGCCGTGCGTCAGCACC
>JBBTEI010000017.1:0-14133 GCA_038042405.1 Pseudomonadota bacterium | reverse complement strand
TGTGCGGTTGGCCGGGTCATCAGGTGCGAACCCATTCGCGTGCATCGCGGCAGGCATTGCCTGTCTTTGGGGGCCAGCACATGGCGGCGCGAATGAAGCTGCGCTCAATATGCTCCGTGAAATTGGCACGCCTGACCGGATTCCGGAATATATTGCGCGCGCGAAGAATAAGGATGATCCATTCCGTTTGATGGGCTTTGGTCACCGCGTGTATAAAAATTATGATCCGCGCGCGACAGTGATGCAGAAAACGGCGGCAGAAGTGCTTGATAAGCTGGGCCGTAGTGATCCGATCTTTGAGGTTGCGCGTCAGTTGGAGCACATGGCGCTTAACGACCAATATTTCATTGATAAGAAACTGTTCCCGAACGTCGATTTCTACTCGGGTGTGATCCTTTCGGCGATTGGGTTCCCAACTACGATGTTTACCGTCCTCTTCGCGCTTGCCCGCACCGTCGGTTGGGTTGCCCAATGGAATGAAATGATTTCTGATCCAGAACAGAAAATCGGCCGGCCGCGTCAGCTTTACACCGGGCCGACGCAGCGCGATTATGTCCCGGTCAACAAGCGTTAGCCGTTAAGCCAGCGGCAGGGTCAGCACGAAGCGGCTGCCCTGCCCTGGCGCGCTATCAACATTGATGTCGCCACCCATCGCGCGTGCCAAGCGGCGCGAAATGTACAACCCAAGCCCAGTACCTCCGGGTTCATTTGGATCAATCCGTTCGAATTTTTCGAAGATGCGCGCTTGATCCGCAGAGGCAATCCCTTTGCCCTGATCCGCAACAATCAGCGCCGCAAGATCACCCTCGATCTCGGTTCTAATCCAAACACTTGATCCGCGTGGGGAATAGCGCACGGCATTGCTGAGCAGATTGACGATGATCTGGAGAACACGGCGAAAATCGCCTTTGGCTTCGATAATTTCGTCAATTGGCGGCGCATCGATCCGCACCGATTGGTCGGCCGCGCGCACCTTTAGCAAACCTGCGGCACGACGGGCGATGTCAGCCATATCCACGGTTTCAGCGCTCGCCCGAAAATCCTGCTGCTCAACCGCCTGCATATCGGAAATATCGTCGATCAGCCCAAGTAAATGGCGGCCCGCCGCTGATATATCATTTGCATAGCCGGCATAATCCTGACGTATCGGGCCGTAGCTACGCGCGCTGATCTGGTCAGCATTGGCAATTATACGTGCGATAGGTTGGCGTAGCGCTCCATCAAGCTGCTGTGCGAAAGGCGGTTCTTGCGGATCAGGCGGTTGTTGTAATGCATATTGCGAGTCAACAAACGAATAACCGCCAGAATAGCCCAGAAAATGACCATCGTTCCCGATTCTAGGTTCGCCACTCAGCCTTAGCCGTACATTGGCGTTTGATCGCAGAACCACCAATTGTCCTGCAAACGCCTCACGCCGCGCAAGCCCTGCGACCATTGGCAAATCACCCACGTCATCCTCAACTAGGCGGAATACCCTCGTCAGCAGCAGTTCGTTCATCTGGTGCGAGGGCGTGTTCATCAGTCTTAACAGTGCTGGTGGCAGTTCGAGCAAATGCAGAGAGTCATTACATTGCCAAGCACCTTCATTTTCAATCTTGGCGAAATAACGCTCGCGTTCAAAGCGCATTGCCGCGTTTGCTGGCACCTCGGCGCGCTCATGCCAGCCGTTGACCGTGAGATAAACCATGTCACCGTCGGGTCTTGCCTGCACAGTGAGATCAATATCAACATTCCCGTCTGCGGTCATTACGGTACGTGCCACCTGCACACCAAGCTTTTGCGAAAGGCGAGCAAGCGCTGCCACCTGTGGAATCGCGAGCGCACCGCCATCTTCACCGCCAGCTCTACGGTTGAGCAAAAGCAACGGTTGGTCAGCGGCTATGAGCCGACCTTGGCTATCCACCGTTCCATGGACCGCCTGCGGCGTGGCAGCGCCGGTCACGCGCGGCCTAACCTTTTGAGAGCGCACATTTGCATAGTCCTGCCATAGCGCGTTCTTGGTTAAGCTCTTGATAAATTTAACGGCGGAAAAATCGATCGACGATTTGGCCCGCAAGAGCGTGGCTCACAACGGCGACCAGACCGGCAATTGGCATCCCGAACAAGAGCGCCAGCGTAACAATCACACCTGCGCTTTCAACGCTTGAATACCATTTCGGAGCACGCTCTATGGCAGCCGCGCGCAAAATGAGAATCGATGATGCCCACCCCACCAGTAGCAATGACACCCAATCGCCAGCGCTCCGCGACAGTGACCAACCAAGAAATATAAGCATAATGTATAATACAATAGACTTGGCATATTTGAATAAGTCCACACCACCTTCGGCACGTACTGAAATTTTCATTATAGCATCTGAAACTCTATCAATCACAACTGCAAAACAAAATATCAAAAAACCTATTGTGAACCAACCAATTATTGCAGAAAAAAGAGCCATTCCCGCAAAAATGAGTGGGATTAAAGCAACCAATTCAACTGGAACAGCCCATGCCAGCAAATATGGCACCAGCATATTTGCGATTGGCTGGGCGACGATATCAACAAACGGCGATTGATCACAATTTTCGAAATCCCGGACTAACCGCGTCGAAATGGCCTGCGCCTGCGCGGCATCGGTAACAATTGTAACGTCTTCTGGCTGTTCAAGCCGCCACCGTACGGCTTCAGATTGGAGCGCGCTGCGCATCAAGGTCGAACTGATTGACCAATCGCCGATCATAGCAGCAGTTTGCCGGACTAACTGGCCACTGAGGAGTGCAAGCCCGCTCCAGCGATCAGTGGCATCGACACGCTCAAACATCCCATATGCAGGTTGGTCAGGCACAGTCACCAGAGTAGGTGTTGCGCGGGCTATTAGCGATTCTAGCAGCCGCCGAGACCCAACGAAACCCGGCGCGAATAGTAGAACATGTTCTTCAGGATGAATTCGATCAGCCGCATCGCGCGGTTCCCGCGCAATATCTACATCAATTCCATCGGCACGAAGGCGATCAAATACCGATAGCATTACTGCTGGCAGTTGCTCCACAAGCACCACGATATGGTTGCCGCCACAGGCGCGTGCCAGCCGCACCTGATATTCAAGTAAAGTCTGACCTGCGATCGGCAACATTGCCGCAAATGCGCCGGTCGCATCGTCTCCACATTCGCCCGCAATTATGAGAACCGCCAATGGCAACCTTGTACGCCCCGCGCTGATTTTGGCTGTCTGATACGATGCAAGTGCGAATTTGGGAAGTCATTGTAATCGCGATTATAATTGTTAACCCATGATAGCCGCAATTGCGCGAGTTACCCGACGCAGCGCTACTGGATCACCGGGCACCGATTCCAGTGCAAAATCAGCGGCCTTCATCAGGCTGACCGCTCCAAAACTGGCTGACAATCCCTTGAGCCGATGTGCAGACACCTTCCAATTGGCATCGCAGCGTGACCGGCTGAGCAGATCGGCATAGTTACGCACACCTTCAAAAAAAGCCGTCCGCAAATCGCACGCCAACGCTTCGTCACCGCCAACCGCTGCAGCGACCGATGCTTCAAGCGCGCCAAAATCATATGCCATAGTGCGATATTAGCAGCAGTGTCTTAATGACTGATTGCAACAAAATTTTTGCATTTTGAAAAAGCATGTTAAGCATGTTGTTATGACTGGGGCAAATTCTGTCGTCGGCCTTTGGCGCGACCATGAGAGTGACATCGCACGGGATCAAAATTCCGCCGAGGTCGTTGATATTAATGCTTATGATGCTGATCAGGAATCTCCTGAGCCTTCGATGCAATGGCGCGAAATAGCAAGTGTTGGGGCGGCATCGCTGTTGTGCTTGGGTTGGATTGGTGCGGTCGGCTTTGATCGCTTTGCATATCTTGGTAGTGCACCTTTGACACTTTCGTTCATTATTGAAACGATTGTTTCGGCCTCGGCACCACTTGCCCTTGTCCTCATTGGCTGGATAATCTTGCAGCGCTCAAGCCGTCGCGAGCAACGTCGTTTCTCAAGCACGGTTGAGGCATTGCGACGTGAAGAACAACGATTGGGTGCGGCTCTTGGTTCGGTTTCTGCAAGACTTGCCGCCAATCGAGCAGAAATGAGCGTGCAAAATGATACACTGTCACGCATTGGTGAAGGCACATCCGAGCGGCTCAAGGCAACAACCGAAATAATTCAAGCCGAGATCGAAACCATTGCCCGTAATATGCAGGCGCTTAAGAGTTCAGCAGCGGCAGCACGTGGCGATCTTGCCATATTACTCGCCAATTTGCCTAAAGCGCAGATTCAAACGCGGCAAATGGTCGCGGCGCTCCAGACCGCAGGCCTTACTGCACACGAACAGGCAGGATCGCTTGATGCCCAACTTGCTGTGCTATCAGCGCGTGGCCGCGAAGCCAATGAGATCGCTGGCAATGCAGCGCAGAAGCTCGCAGCTCATCTTTCACGGATGGAAGGCGTCAGTGAGGTGGCAGGTGCCCGACTCGAACAAGCTGCTGGCCAGATGACAGGCGCAGTCGATCAAGCACTTGAGCGCGCCGCTGAAGCGCTCCAAACCGCGCGGCAGGGCATGGAAGTGCAAGGGGCTGCCATGATCGCGATGATTGAGCAAAATCAAGCAGCAATGGCAAAAACGGGTGCTGAGTGTACTGACACGATTGCAGAGCGGGTTGGCCGGATTGCAGCCCAAGTCGATCAAGTCGCTCAGACATTTGCAGCCCAAGATGAAGTAAGCGAACGACTCATATTAAGATTGAATAACGATCTTTCCATGGTCGAAGCAAAGTTCAGTGAATTTGATACTCGCGGGATCGAACGCACCGAGCGACTTGGCTCCGCAATTAGCGCGCTGCGCAATCATGCCGATGATTTGACATCAGCGTTGGCCAGTGGCGGCGACACTACAAATTCACTGGTTGATCGGGTGGCTTCGCTAATGACAGCACTTGATGCAGCATCGAACGAAATCGACCAGACCTTACCTGCAGCTTACTCCCGGCTTGAAGAAAAAGCGCGTCAAAGCATGGCTGCCGTCAGCATAGCAACACCCGTTGTCGCTGAGATAACTACTACCGCGATCAAAGCACTTGATAAACTTGGCGAAGCAAGCGCTGTTATCGCTCGACAACGCCATGATCTTGAATCGATGGCTACACTGAGTTCGGAGCAATTGGCAAAAAGCAAGGAAACCGCCGAAGCACTGTCAACGAGCATTGCTACCGCAACAGCAGACACCGAACGGCTTGCGACACAAGCAGGGCCTAAGCTGGTAGAGTCGTTGTTGAGCGTTCGGGAAACTGCTGCACAGGCGACTGCCCATGTGCGCAGCGCCTTTGCCGAAATCATTCCGCAATCGGCAAAATCGCTTGGCGATATGAGCAAGGACGCATTGTCAACTGCACTTACCGAGCAGGTTCAGGCGCAAATGGCTGCCATTGCTGAAACCACCGCCAATGCAGTGGGGGCCGCGCAGAAGGCAACTGACAGGCTTATGCGACAAATGCTAACGATTTCAGAGACGAGTGCGGCACTTGAAGCACGGATTGGCGATGCCCGTGAAGCGATGGAAAACAGCGATCACGCCAATTTTGCACGCCGAGTCGCACTCCTTGTTGAATCACTTAATTCAACTGCGATTGATGTTGCAAAAATCTTGTCAAACGAAGTGACCGATACGGCGTGGGCGAGTTATCTTCGGGGCGACCGCGGAATTTTCACACGCCGCGCGGTTAGACTGCTTGACAGCAGCGAAGCACGTGAAATTGCTCGACACTATGAAACTGAGCCCGAATTCCGCGAGCAGGTAAACCGCTACATCCATGATTTCGAATCAATGCTGCGCAACGTGCTGGCTTCGCGTGATGGCACGCCGCTTAGTGTAACGCTGCTCTCGTCAGACACTGGCAAGCTATATGTTGCACTTGCTCAAGCGATTGAACGGCTTAGAAACTGATCCATCCCTTTACATAGTTGGCGTAGTATATTCCAAAAAAGATCACCGCAACTATCGTAGTTCGCATCAATATCCTCTTAGGATTGAAATTGGCGGGCGCGCCGTCAGCTTGCCCCGGTACAAGCGATTGACCGGCTTCATGGGCATTTTTGATTCCGAAGGGCATTACCAGAAATGCCGACATCACCCAAAACAGCAGAAAAATTGCAAGCGCTGACGTCCACTTCATACGTTCCTAACCTATCCTTAGAAGCATAATATCAACAATTGGCTTCTTACCCGTCCACTGGGTTGCGCAGCGACGGACTGCGAGGCGGAGCGCTTCACGCAGTTTATCGTCGTTCGCTTCACCTTTATTAACCGCTTCCTCAATCGCATCTTCGGCTTCGCGGATAAAAGTCTCACGGTCTTCTTCGACCGGAATGCCTTGCAAACGAATTTCAGTATCCGCCGCGAGCTTACCCGCTGAATTTACAGCAACCGCTGCTGAAATAATGCCGTACTGGGCAACCCGTCGTCGTTCGTTGATTGTACTACCATCAGCAGGCAGGATAACATCGCCATCGAGCACAAGTCTCCCGGTGCGCTCACGCCCAACAATCTTAGGTTTATCTGGTGCCAACCGCACGACATCACCATTTGACTGCACCAGCGCATTTGGCACACCGCATGAACGGCCAAAACGGGCTTGTTCAGCCATATGGCGGCGTTCTCCATGCACCGGAATTAGATTTAGTGGATGAATCCATTCGTACATGAGCTTCAGCTCGGGACGCCCCGGATGGCCGGAAACATGGACATGCGCCTGTTTTTCGGTGACCATGATCACCTCTTTACGCGCGAGCGAATTCTGGATCGTGCCAATCGCTTTTTCATTGCCGGGAATCTGTTTTGACGAGAAGATGACGGTATCGCCCGCCTCGAGCTTCAACTGGTGGCTGTCCGCCGCGATCCGCCCAAGAGCGGCACGCGCCTCACCTTGCCCGCCGGTGGCAACGATCATCAGTTCCGAACGCGGCAAACGCATCGCGGCATCAAAATCCATCGGCCCCGGAAACGCCTGAAGCATCCCGTTAGCCTGGGCGGCACGCACGATCCGGTCAAGCGAGCGACCCGCAACACAAAGCTGGCGCTTGGTTGCCTTCGCCACGTCATGCAGCGTTTGCAATCGCGCCGCATTCGATGCGAAGCTCGTGATGAGCACCCTGCCCTTTGCAGCCCTGACCTCACGTTCCAGATCCGCGCGAACGCTGCCTTCGCTGCCCGAATGTTCGGGATTAAAGGCATTCGTTGAATCGCAGACCAGCGCAAGCACACCTTCATCGCCGATTTTGCGCAGCGTATCCGCCTGCACAACATCGCCAAGCACCGGCGCATCATCAAGCTTCCAATCGCCCGTGTGGAAGACCCGGCCATAGGGGGTGTCGATCACGACTGCATTCATATCGGGGATCGAATGGGCGAGCGACACATAACGCAGGCCAAACGGCCCGAGATTAAAACTGCCGCCCGGTTGAATGACCTTGAGCTTGACCTGATCGGCAATGCCTTCATCTTCAAGCTTGCCACGAATGAGCGTTGCGGTGAACGGCGTTGCATAAAGCGGAACGCCCAAATCCGCCGCGAGATAGGGGATCGCACCGATATGATCCTCATGCCCGTGGGTAAGGACGATACCGAGCAAATCCTTCTTGCGCGCTTCAATAAATTCAAGATCGGGGAGAACAAGATCAACACCGGGATAATCGCCACCGGCAAAGGTCAGCCCGAGATCGACCATGATCCATTTGCCCTGACAGCCATAGAGGTTAACATTCATCCCGATTTCATCGGAGCCACCAAGGGCAAGAAAAAGCAGTTCGTTACCGGGAGTCGTCAAAAATATTTCCGTTCTTCGTTTCTCGGGGTCTATTTGACCCGTTCGTACATGATGGCAAGGCCATGAATCGTCAAATCGGGTTCGGTTGCGTCAAAAACATCACTGTGCGATTCAAATATTGTCGCGAGGCCGCCGGTTGCGATGACCTTGACAGGCGCACCAATCTGTTCCTTCATCCGCGACACCAATCCTTCGATCATCGCGATATAGCCCCAATACACACCGATCAGCATTTGCGTTTCGGTGGTTACGCCGATCACGCTGCTGGTTTCAGGTGCTTCGATCGCGATACGTGGCAGTTTTGCAGCCGCCGCGACAAGCGCATCAAGCGAAAGGTTAATCCCCGGCGTGATAATCCCGCCCCGATAAGCGCCGTTGGGTGCGACCCAATCAAAGGTCGTCGCGGTGCCGAAATCGATCACGATCAAATCGCCTGCATGGCCGGCATGCGCCGCGATGCAGTTCACCGCACGGTCAGCACCGACATTTTGCGGCTCATCCACATCAAGATCAATGCCCCATTCAACCGGCGCGCGCCCCGCGATCAAAGGTTCAACTTTGAAGTATTTGCTCGCCAAGACTGACAGATTATGAAGCGCACGCGGCACGACCGTCGCGATAATAACAGCCTCGACATCAGCGATCTTATAGCCGGTGAGGATGAGCAGTTGCGACAGCCAGACGGCATATTCATCCGCCGTGCGCCGGGCATCGGTCGCGATCCGCCAGCGTGCCTTTATTTCACGACCATCAAGCAACGCAAAAACAACATTGGTATTACCGGCATCAATCGCGAGCAGCATTGCCCTTCCCCTTTTCAAATCAGGAAAACATCAGCGGCGTGAATGACACGAACCGCGCCCCCCGCCAAGCGTAACCGCAACGCGCCCTCATCAGTCAATCCGTCAAACAGACCTTCGACTAGATCACCATCACCCAAATTGGCAACGAGCGCGGTGCCTGGCGGATGGGCCGACGCAAGCCATGCAGCGCGCACCGGCGCAAGCCCTTCACTGCGCCACCGCGCGATCCAGCGGGCGAGGCACGCGGCCAGATCCTCAATAAATATGGCTGGATCAAGCTGATGCCCATGCGCTGCAAGATTGGTGACGGGGCGATCAAGCCCTTCGGGGTGGTGCGCAAGATTGACGCCGATACCAACGACGACCGCATCGCCTGCACGCTCAAGCAATATGCCCGCCAGCTTTGCCCCACCCATCAACAGATCATTTGGCCATTTGATGACCACCGCGACATCGGGTGTATAAGCACGCACGACATCCGCCAGCGCTACGGCCGCAACCAGTGCGAGCGTCGGCGCGGCGGGATCATGTGGCTGTAGCCGCACGATTGTGCTCGCATAAAGATTGCCCGGCGGTGATTGCCAATCGCGCCCCATCCGCCCGCGCCCGCCGGTTTGGCGTTGCGCGCGAAGCCATGTGCCTTCTGCTGCCCCTTGAGCTGCAAGCGCGATCAAATCGGCGTTGGTTGAGCCGGTTTGCGCAACTGTGCGGATCACTATGCTCAGAAAAGGGCCTTTGCCGCCGCGTTGGCAGTGCTGCTCAGCAATGGGATAGCGAGGTAGCCAACAAGCAATACCCCAGCCGATACCGCAATCAATCCGCTTTCAATTACACTGCCAGCCTTGGCATAAGGCGCTACGGGGGCATCAAAATACATCGTTTTGATGATCTTGAGATAGTAGAATGCGCCAATCACTGAAGCCGCAATCCCGAATGCAGCAAGTGGAAGCAGCCCCGCCGCAACCGCTGCATCAAAAACAAGAAACTTGCCCCAGAAGCCGAAGAGCGGTGGAATCCCCGCAAGGCTGAACATGCACACCGCAAGGGCAGCAGCCAAGCCCTTGCGATTTTGCGACAGGCCCGAAAGGCTTGCGATTTCTTCAATCGAATTGCCATTTTCATCGCGCATTTGCAGCACGCACAGGAACGAGCCAAGCGTCATCACGACATAAATCGCCATGTAAGACATCACCGCTGCAACGCCAGCCTCCGTCCCCGCAGCCAGCCCGACGAGCGCAAAGCCGACATTGTTGATCGAAGAATAGGCGAGCAGCCGCTTGATATTGGTCTGGCCAATGGCACCGACCGCGCCGAGGACAATAGAGGCAAGCGCGGTAAAAATCACAATCTGCTGCCACGCTTCGGTTGCCGGGCCCATCGCCGAAACCGCAACGCGCACGAGCATTGCCTTCCCGGCAACCTTTGGCGCGGACGCGAAGAACGCAGTGACAGGCGTTGGTGCGCCTTCATAAACGTCGGGCGTCCACATGTGGAATGGCACCGCGCTGATCTTGAACGCAAGGCCCGACAGCACGAAGACGATGCCGAAGGTGATGCCAAGCGCCATCTCACCCTTCATGGCCGCCGCGACGCCTGCATAGCCCGTGGTGCCGGTAAAGCCGTAAAGCAACGAGATGCCGTAAAGCAAAATCCCGCTGGCGAGCGCACCCAGCACGAAATATTTAAGCCCTGCCTCGGCTGATCGCTGATCCTTGCGCATGAAGCTTGCCAACACATAGGCGGCAAGGCTGTTCAACTCGACGCCGACATACAGCGTGAGGAAATCGGTAGCCGAGACCATCATCCCCATGCCAACGGCGGCATAAAGCACCAGAATCGGATATTCGGCGCGGAGCTTATCATCCTGCATGAAAAAGCGCGGCGCGACGATGATCGAAACCACCGCCGCAGCGTAAATCAGAATTTTGGCAAAGCTGCTGAACGCGTCGGCACTGTAAAGCCCGTCAAACGCATTGCCGCCCGAACCGGCGGCCCCCGTCAGGCTGAGCGCGGCGAGACCGAACAAGGCGCTTGCCGCCCATGTCACAAAGCGGGTGGAGCGATCTCCGGCATAGGCGGCGACCATCAGCAGCACGAGGCCACCAACCGACAGGATGATTTCGGGCGCGGTCAGCGCGAGTGAGGCAGTCATTGACATTAGTGTGCGCCCCCATGCGCCTTCGCCGGAGTGCCAGCCAGCGGCGGCGCGCCAATTACGAGCTTGGCATCCCCTTCGGGCGTTGCCGGTGCAATCCGTGCGAGCAAGGTGCCGATATCACGCCGCATCGGGGCCATAAAGCTTTCAGGATAGACCCCCATCCACATGACGACGGCGGCAATCGGCGCGAGCAGCAGAAATTCGCGCGGGCTGAGATCAAGCATCGCGCGGGCATCATCGTTTTTCGCTTCGCCAAAGGCCACGCGGCGATAAAGATAAAGCATATAGGCCGCGCCGAGGATGATCCCCGTCGTCGCCACAGCCGCGACCCAGCTATTCGCACCATAGGCCCCAACCAGCGCCAAAAACTCTCCAACGAATCCGCTCGTCCCCGGCAGGCCGACGCTCGCCATTGTGAACAGCATGAAGAACAGCGCATATTTGGGCATATTGTTGGAAAGCCCCCCGTAACGGTCAATCTCGCGGGTGTGGAGCCGATCATAAATCACACCAACGCACAGGAACAGCGCGCCCGACACCAGCCCGTGGCTGAGCATCACCATCATCGCGCCCTCAAGCCCCTGACGGTTGAACGCAAACAGACCGATGGTGACGAACGCCATGTGCGCCACGCTTGAATAAGCAATCAGCTTTTTCATGTCATGCTGTACCAGCGCGATCAGCGAGGTGACGACAACGGCGATCATCGACAGGCCAAAGATCACCCAGACCAGATCAGCACTCGCCTGCGGGAACATCGGCAGCGAGAAACGAACGAAGCCGTAACCACCCATCTTCAGCAAGACGCCGGCAAGGATCACCGAGCCCGCCGTTGGTGCCTGAACATGCGCATCGGGCAACCAGGTATGAACCGGCCACATCGGCATCTTGACCGCAAACGACGCAAAAAACGCGAGCCACAGCCAGCTTTGTGCCTCAACCGGGAAATTATATTCCATCAGCACGGGGATGAAGGTCGTCCCCGCTTCCTGCGCGATCCACAGCATCGCTATCAGCATCAACACCGATCCGAGCAGCGTGTAGAGGAAGAATTTATAGCTGGCATAGATCCGCTCGACCCCGCCCCAGATGCCGATAATCAGGTACATCGGGATCAGGCCGGCTTCGAAGAAAATGTAAAACAGGAACAGATCCTGCGCCGAAAAAACGCCGATCATCAGCGCCTCCATCAGCAGAAACGCCGCCATATATTCGGGGACGCGCTTTTCAATCGCTTCCCAGCTCGCGAGGATGCAGATCGGCATCAGGAATACCGAGAGCATGATCAGCATCAGCGCGATGCCGTCGATCCCAAGCGCCCATTCAAACCGGCCAAAAACAGCACTGCGTTCGGCGAATTGCCACTGTGCGCCTTCAAGATCATAACCCACCCAGAGCATGATGCCGAGCGCAAAGGTTGCAATCGTGACGCCGAGCGCAATCCTGCGCGCACTGTAATCGGACACAAAAAGACACAGGATCGCGCCAAGCAGCGGCAGTGCGATCATCGTCGAAAGGATTGGAAAGTCAGTCATATCAACGCGTCATCGCCCAAGTTGCCGCCGCTGCAACGCCGATCAGCATCACCAGCGCATAGCTCGCCAAATATCCATTCTGAAACCGCGCGGCGAGCTTGTTGCCCTCAACCACCAGTTCGGCAAAACCATTCGGCCCGAAGCGGTCAATCAACCCTTGGTCACCGCGTTTCCAGAATATCCGGCCAAGCGCAAAGGCAGGGCGGACGAAGAGGAAATCATAGAGCTCGTCCCAATACCATTTATTGAGCAGGAAGCGGTAAAGCCCGCCAAATTGCGCCACAAAGCGCGCAGGAATGCTCGTGTCCTTGATATAGGCCATCCATGCAATGCCGAGGCCGATCAGCATCACGATGGTTGCCGATAGCTTCACCAGCAGCGGAACCTCATGCATTTCATGCATCAAATGCGCATCGAACGCGAGGCTTCCGGCCCAAAATGCAGCGCCATGTTCAGCATCAAGGAAACTGTGGTGGAATGCGAAGCCGGCAAACACCGCGCCGCTTGTCAACAACGCGAGCGGGATCAGCATTGACCACGGGCTTTCATGCGGATGATAGCCTGCGGTGCCATCATCATGCGCGTGCGCTGCCGGGGCGTGATGATCATCATGATGATCATGGCCATGCGCTGCGTGCTGGATGTGTTCGCTCTGTGACCAGCGCGGTTTGCCGTAGAAGGTGAGGAAAATCAGCCGCCACGAATAGAAACTCGTCAGAAGGGCGGCAAACACCGCCACGGCAAAGGCGGCGTAGCCCGATGTGCCTCCACTCGCGAAGGCGGCCTCGATGATCGCATCCTTCGAATAAAAACCCGCAAAGCCGAACAGGCCCGCAACCCCGACGCCGGTAATCGCCAGCGTCCCTGCCATCATCGCATAGAAGGTGAGCGGGATTTGTTTCCTAAGCCCCCCGTAATAGCGCATGTCTTGCTCATGGTGCATCGCATGGATCACACTGCCCGCGCCGAGGAACAACAGCGCCTTGAAAAAGGCATGGGTAAAAAGATGGAACATCGCCGCGTTATATGCGCCAACGCCTGCGGCGAAGAACATATACCCAAGCTGGCTGCAGGTTGAATAAGCGATCACGCGCTTGATGTCGGTCTGCGTCGTGCCGACCGTCGCCGCGAACAGCGCGGTTGCCGCACCGACATAAGTGACAACGTCAAGCGCAACCGGACTTGCCTCAAACATCGGCGACAGGCGGCAAACCATGAACACGCCCGCCGTCACCATCGTCGCGGCGTGGATCAGCGCGGAAACGGGCGTTGGCCCCTCCATCGCATCGGGCAGCCATGTGTGCAGCCCCAATTGCGCCGATTTCCCGCACGCGCCGATAAACAGCAGGATGCAAAGCAAGGTCATCGTATCGATGCGGTAGCCCAGAAAGCCAATCGTTGAACCCGCCATTGCTGGCGACGCTTCAAGGATCGCGGGGATCGAGACGGTACCAAACACAAGGAATGTGCCGAAAATACCGAGCGAGAAACCAAAATCGCCAACGCGGTTGACAACAAACGCCTTGATCGCCGCCGCGTTCGCGCTTGGTTTGTGATACCAGAATCCGATCAGCAGATAAGATGCAAGCCCCACCCCTTCCCAACCGAAAAACATCTGGACGAGGCTATCCGCCGTTACCAGCATCAGCATCGCGAAGGTGAAGAGCGAGAGATAGGCGAAAAAGCGGGGCTGGCTGGGATCTTCTTCCATATAGCCCCAGCTATAGAGGTGCACGAGGCTCGACACGCTCGTCACCACGACAAGCATCACCGCCGTCAGCGTATCAACGCGCAGGCTCCAATCGACCACCATAT
>JBBTEI010000016.1:0-9296 GCA_038042405.1 Pseudomonadota bacterium | reverse complement strand
AAGGCCAATGACAGTCGCAAACGCGCGATGGGGCGCAAGATTATCACCGCGATGGGCGGCGATGCACGTACAAAAACCGTTGGCTTGCTCGGTCTTACGTTCAAACCCAACACCGATGACATGCGTGACGCGCCTTCGCTTGCGATTGTCCAGGCGCTGATTGATGGTGGCGCAAAGGTGCGAGCATTCGATCCTGAGGGGATGGACGTTGCCCGCGCGATGATGCCAGGCGTAGAATTTGTCAGCAACGCCTATGATGTTGCACAGGATGCAGATGCCGTCGCTATCGTAACCGAATGGGATGCTTTTCGTGCGCTTGATCTTGAGCGATTGGGTGCGCTGATGCGGACACGCTGTCTGGTTGACCTGCGCAATATCTATCAGCGCGAAGACGCCGTGCGCGCCGGATTTGATTATACGTCGATTGGCCGGGGCTAATCCGCCGCCGCGACAATCGCTGCCCAGCCAGCCTCATCAATTACTTCGATGCCAAGTTCGCTAGCTTTTTTGAGTTTCGATCCAGCGCCCGGCCCCGCGACGAGCAAATCAGTCTTGGCGCTGACTGAACCCGCCGTTTTCGCGCCAAGCGCCTCAGCCTGCGCCTTCGCCTCATCGCGGCTCATCGTTTCGAGGCTGCCCGTGAACACCACCGTTTTGCCGCTGACTGAAGAGGCCCGGATATTGGATACATAGGGCGGCGGGCTGACCTCGCTGAGCAAATCATCCCAGACCTCGCGGTTGTGCGCTTCATGGAAAAATTCGACTAGCGCGTTGGCAACTACGGGGCCGATCCCTTCGATTTGCCGTAGCTCCTCAGCACCTGATTCACCCACCGCCACCCGACGAACCTCTTCACAAGTTCCGAATGCCTTTAGTAAATCTCTTGCAGTTGTTGCACCAACATGACGGATTCCTAGTCCGAACAAGAAGCGTTCGGGGCCTGCTTTGCGCCGAAATTCTGTCTCATCTAGGTCAAACCCCACGCCATTCTCGCGCGGTCGATCCACCCTAGCCTCAATAGCCGCGAGCAAATTATCCACAGATTTCTCTTGCCATCCATCTCGCGCCAGTATGTCACCGCGATGGTTCTTCAGCCTGAAAATATCCGCTGGGCTGTGGAGCCAGCCAAGGCCGAAGAACTCCTCAATTGTTTTCTCACCAAGCCCCTCAATATCAAGTGCGCCTCGGCTCACGAAATGCTTGAGCCGCTCTATCCGCTGTGCCGGGCAGATCAGCCCCCCGGTGCAGCGGACATCAACTTCGCCTTCTTCCGCAATTGCTTCGGAAGTGCACTCTGGACAATGGTCGGGGAAGGTGAAGGCGTCGCGTATTTCGTCCGCGCTTAGCACGCGGACAATCTGTGGGATAACGTCGCCCGCGCGCTGCACCACCACCCGGTCGCCGGGGCGTACCCCGAGGCGTGCAATTTCATCGCGATTATGAAGCGTGACGTTCGAGACGACGACCCCGCCAACGGTAACCGGCTGGAGCCGCCCGACAGGCGTAAGCTTGCCCGTGCGACCGACCTGAATATCGATGCTGAGCAGCGTCGTTTGCGCCTGTTCGGCAGGGAATTTGTGCGCAATCGCCCAGCGCGGTGCCTTTGCAACAAAGCCAAGCCGCGCCTGCCAATCAAGCCGGTCAACCTTATAGACGACGCCGTCAATATCGAACGGCAGATCGGCGCGGTTCGCCTCAATGCTACGGTAATGCGCGATCAGCGCATCGACGCTTTCGACGCGCAGTAGCGCATCGGATACCGGCAGCCCCCAATCGGCAATCGCGCACATCACGCCGTACTGCGTCTCGGTCGGCAGTGCTGAAACCTCCCCCCAACCATGCGCGAGGAAACGCAGAGGCCGCGCGGCGGTAACGCTCGGGTCTTTCTGTCGGAGCGAACCGGCGGCGGCATTGCGCGGATTGGCGAACAGTTTTTCCCCTGCTGCCTCTTGGGCCGTATTGAGCGCATCAAAATCAGACTTGGCCATATAGACCTCGCCCCGAATTTCGAAGATGCTTGGCGCGTTGCCTTGAAGCGTTTGCGGGATATCGCCAATCGTCGCGACATTGGCGGTCACATCCTCGCCCACCGCACCGTCGCCGCGCGTGGCCGCCTGCACCAGCGCGCCATTTTCATAGCGCAGTGCGCACGACAGCCCGTCAATCTTTGGCTCGGCGGTGAGCGCGACGGGCGCATCTTCGGCAAGGTTCAAAAACCGCCGCACCCGCCCGACGAAATCGGCGATGTCCTCATCGGTAAAACCATTGTCGAGGCTGAGCATCGGTTTGGCATGGGTGACTTTGGAGAGATGCAAAGCCGGGGCCGCGCCGACCGCCTTGTTCGGGCTATCGGCACGGATCAGATGCGGAAATTCAGCCTCAAGCGCGCTGTTGCGGCGGACGAGCGCATCATATTCGGCGTCGCTAATCTCCGGCGCGTCATCGGTGTGATAACGCGCGTTATGATACGCAATCGCCTTTGCCAGACGCATCAGTTCATTGGCAGCTTCGGCTTGGATCATATGATCCACATAAAAGGGCTTGTTGCAAGCACCAAGCACGAGATCAGAAGATACCATCCGGCGGCGCGCCAACGCGGCGTATAGGCAAACCGCCACGCGATCTTTGCGTTCTTGACGCCTAAAAATAGCGAGAATGGTCCCCACATCATAGGTAGCCCTTCGAACCAATCAATGTCGTTACCCTGCAACGAAATCAAGCAGACAAATCCGAATAGGATGACCATCCCACTGCCTGCACATGCAATTGCGAAGAATATTGCGCTGATGAGAAGTGTACTTATCTTTGGGCGCACTGGCGCACTGGCGGCTTCTGCTTGGGTCATTTATTTTCCGATAATGGTGCTTTAGCTTTCAAAGCGGCCAGCCCATCCAAATAAACACAAAGCGTTCTGTCTTCCAATGACGTGTCAATTCGCGAAAATTGAGCCGGTAGCAAGTCTGTAGTGATAGGATCACCGAACCCTTCTTTCTTAAAAACGCTCCTGATTTTGCTGGCGCATATTCTGGCAAAAGCTGTTCGTCCGAGGCATTCAATTAGGAACTGCTGGACGAATGGAGAAAACTTGTTGTCGACTAGCTTGTTTTGTACCCTCAACACCCTGTTCTCCTGCCACTCTGACGCTGCCCAATTCAAATAAGTAAAGCCATCATAAGGCGACCAAGGTTTTTCGATTCGCCATTCGTATTTATCCAAATTGAAAAGATGGTCAAAACCATGACCGCAATCAGACACCTGCACACTAGGATCAAACGGATGAATATCGGGCACCGGCGGCACCGGCATATATAATCGATACGCATTCAATACGCGACGCGGAAGCCCCGAAATTTGAAATTGATCGCGCGACTGTGACACGCATGAGGCTATCCAAACTGCTTGAATTAGCGGAACGACCAGCGCTGATGCTAGGCAAGCCAGAAAGCAGACGAATCCTATTTTTATTCTGCGGTATGTCACGCTACCTCCAGCAATCGCACCGCCTGCGCCCTAGCTTCATTCGTCACCTCTGCTCCTGACAGCATTCGGGCGATTTCTTCGCGGCGTTCGCTGTCGTCAAGCGGGCGGACGCTGGTGCGGGTGACGACGCCGTCATGGCTTTTGGCAATCATCCAGTGGGTGTCGCCGCGCGCTGCGACTTGGGGGGAGTGGGTGACGACGAGGAGCTGGCTGCCGCGTGAGAGCCGCGCGAGGCGTTCGCCGATGGCGCTGGCCACCGCGCCGCCGACGCCGCGATCAATTTCATCGAAGATCATCGTGGCCGCGCCGCCTTCCTCGGCGAGCGCGACCTTCAGCGCGAGGATGAAACGCGAGAGTTCGCCGCCGCTCGCGATTTTGATCATTGGCGCGAAGGGCGCGCCGGGATTGGTGGAGATCTCAAATTCAACGCGGTCTTTGCCCGATGGCCCCCATGCGGTGTCGGGCAGCGGCGCGATGACGGTGCGGAAGCGCGCGGCGTCAAGCTTGAGTGGGGCGAGTTCAGCAGCCACGGCACCGTCGAGCTTTGCCGCAGCGGCGATGCGCGTCGCGGTCAGTGCGTCGGCAGCCGCATTAAAGGTTGCGCGCGTCTCTGCACAGCGTTTTTGAAGCGCCGCAAGCCCAGCATCGCCTGCCTCAATCGCGTCGAGCTTGGCCGCGAGTTTGATGGTAAGCGCGGCGAGATCATCGGGCTGCACGCGGTGCTTGCGCGCCAAGGCGCGCATATCGAACAACAGGGTTTCATCGGCCTCAAGTACAGCAGCATCATAGACGAGCAGCCGCGCCGCCTCTCGCAATTGCTCCTCCGCAACGCTGCCTTCGATCAGCGCGCGATCAATCGCGGCGAGTGCCTCACTCAAGGCCGGATGTTCACGCGCGATCCGGTCGAGCACGCGCGCGGCTTGGCGGAGCTTGCTCAGCGCGCCATCAGACCCTTCGATGATATCGACGACATCGCCGAGATCAGCCGCGACGCGTTCACCGCGCTGCATCGCTGCGCGGCGTTCGGCGAGTATTTCTTCCTCGCCGGGTTCGGGCGCAAAGGCGTGCAACTCCTCAACCGCATGGTCGAGCCATTCGCGGTCTCGTGAGGCGGTGTCGAGTGCTGAGATTGCCGCATCAAGCGCGGTATCGGCTTCACGCATGGCCGCGTGTGCCTTGGCAACGCCTGCGGTATCGGCGCGCGCGAAATTATCGAGCAGCGCGCGGTGGCCGCGTGGGTTGATCAATCCGCGATCATCATGCTGGCCGTGAATTTCCACCAGCATCGCGCCCAGATCGCGCAGCAATGCTGCCGACACCGGCTGATCATTCACAAACGCGCGGCTGCCGCCATCGGCCTTGACCGTGCGGCGTACGATGAGTGGTTCGCCCTCATCAATGCTCAGATCATTGTCGCCGAGCAGCGCGAGCGCGGGCGTAGTCGGCGCAAAACTGGCGGTGACTTGGGCTTGCGCTGCGCCTTGGCGGACAAGCCCACTTGCTGAACGCCCCCCAAGCGCAAGGCCAAGCGCATCAAGCAGGATCGATTTTCCAGCCCCGGTTTCGCCGGTGAGGACGCCCAAACCGCTTTCAAAATCAAGATCAAGCGCCTCGATCAGGACAACGTCGCGGATCGACAGACGGGTGAGCATAGCTGCGCCTTTTAGGCTGGGTTTTTCTGCATCAGTTCGTAAGCGCGCTCATACCATTTGCTGCCGGGATAGTTATTCCCAAGCACGGCGGCGGACTTTTTGGCTTCCTCTGGAATACCAAGCGCCAGATAGCTTTCGGTGAGCCGCATCAACGCTTCGGGCGTGTGTGTGGTCGTATCATATTTATCAATCACCGCGCGGAACCGGATGACCGAAGACAGCCACTGCGAGCGACGCTGATAAAAACGGCCAATTTCCATTTCTTTTCCGGCCAAGTGATCATTGATTAGATCAACCTTTAAGCGTGCATCCGAAGCGTAGCGCGTACCGGGATAGCGGCGCATCAGTTCGCCCATTGAGTCGAGCGCTTGCTGCGTAATTTTCTGATCGCGGGTAACGTCCGTGATCTGCTCATAATAATTGAGCGCGATCAGATAATAGGCGTAGGCCGCGTCTTTGTTGCCCGGATGGATCGAGAGGAAGCGCGTCGCCGAGCTAATCGATTCGGTACGCTCACCGATCAGATAGTAGCTAAATGCGCTCATCAACTGTGCACGACGCGCCCAGACAGAATAGGGGTGCTGGCGCTCGACCTCATCAAAAAGGCCTGCGGCGAGCTTGTAATCCTTCTTGTCAAGCTTGGCCTTGGCGGTCGCATACAGCGTGTCAACGTCACGCGCGATGTATGATGTGTCACGCTTGACGCGAGCGCCGCCCGCACAACCGGCAAGCGACACGCCAACGGCAAGAGTGGTAAGGATCGCAAAATTTTTGAGTGGGATGTTACGCATAGTTGCACTCATAGCCTTAACTAATGCCGCCGCCAAGGGTTTGGTTTAAGCTTACAAAAATCCTTCGGGCTTGGTCACGCGTTCGGCATTTTCGTTGCGCGTTGTGGCGAGGAAACTGTTGGGGCCGACCTTGAGCCAGATCAGCACGGGGTTTGAGATATAGAAGGACGAAAATGTCCCGATCACAATCCCGAGCAACATCGCAGCGGTAAAGCCGAAAATCATATCGGGGCCGAGGAACAGCAGGATGGCGAGCGTGATGATGAGTGACAGTGAGGTTGTCACCGTGCGTGACAGCGTTTCGTTGGTCGAAAGATCGATGAGTGGTTCCATCGCCATCTTGCGGTATTTCTTCAGATTTTCACGAATCCGATCATATACAACTATCGTATCGTTGAGCGAATAGCCGATGATCGTGAGGATCGCCGCGATGACGTTGAGGTCAAACTGCAACTGCGTCAGCGCGAAAAAGCCAAAGGTCAAAACAACGTCATGAAACAAGGTGACGAGCGCGCCAACGCCAAATTGCCATTCAAAACGGAACCAGATAAACAGCGCAATGCCCGCCATCGCGAGCGTCAGCGCGAGCGACCCAGTGCTGAACAATTCGCAGCCGACTTTGCCTGAAACCGAGGCGACCGAGCCGATATTGACGCCGGGATAGCCCTTCACAATTTCGGCGCGTACGGCCGACGCGATCTTGTTTGAATCAAGCGCCTGGCCATCTGTGGATATGCCGCCGCCCAAACATTTACTGATCGGATTGCCGCCTCCGGCGAGTGGAATGCGGACATTCATCGTCTGGCTGTTGCCAAGCTCCTGAATTGTGACATCGCCGACATTGAGCCGTTCGAGCCGGGTGCGCAGCTCGCCAATATCAACTGGTTTGGCAAAGCTGATCCGCATTTGCTGGCCCCCGACAAAATCAACACCCCAGTTAAGCCCACGGATGGAAACAAGCGCAACCGATGACAGGATCAGGAATACCGAAACAGCCAGCGCGACCCAGCGCCAGTGCAGGAATGCGATGTTGGTATTATCGGGAACGAGTTTGATTGGGCGCATGGGTACAGGTTCCGTCAGATATTGATTGTTTTGGGCCGATTACGGCGCAGATAATCGGCGACAATGAGCCGCGTGAAAGTCACTCCGGTAAAGACCGATGTGATAATCCCAATCGCCAGCACTGCCGCAAAGCCCTTGATCGGGCCTGATCCGAACCAGAAAAGAATGACCGCCGAAATGACGTTGGTGATGTTGGCATCAAAAATCGCGGTTGATGCTTCTTTGTAGCCGAACTCGACTGCCTGAAGCGCTTGGCGACCACGTTGGACTTCTTCGCGAATCCGTTCGTTGATCAGCACATTGGCATCAACCGCCGCGCCAATAGTGAGCACAAAGCCTGCGATCCCCGGCAGCGTTAGCGTTGCATTCAACATTGCCATCCCGCCGAGCACTAATATCGCATTCAGGAACAGCGCGAGCGTTGTATATACCCCGAACCGGAGATAGGTGAGCAGCATATAGATGACGAGTGCAAGCGTCGCGACAATCCCGGCAAGGATACCGCTCTTAATCGAATCCTTCCCAAGCTCGGGGCTGACGGTGCTTTCTTCAACTACTTTGAGCGCCACCGGCAATTTGCCCGAACGCAGCGCAATCGCGAGTTGATCGGCAGTTTCAACAGTGAAATTACCCGTAATCTGAGCCTGACCACCAAGGATCGGTTCGGTGATGTTGGGGGCCGAAAGGACAACGCCATCAAGGATCATCGCGAACGGCTTGCCGGTATTTTCCTGCGTCACGCGCGCGAATTTGCGCCCACCCTGCCCATCAAAGCGGATATTGACGATTGGCGTATTGTTCTGCTGATCAAAGCCTTGGTTGGCATCGATCAACTGATCACCCGAAACCATAACCCGGCGCTGCACCGCGATCACCTTGCCGGGGCCATCGGGATAGGGCAGCACTTGGCTTCCCGCCGGGGCGATACCCTTTGCCACTTGCTCAGGATCGGCGGTCAGATCGACCAGTTTGAATTCAAGCTTGGCCGTTTTGCCGAGCAATGATTTTAATCCTTCGGGATCCTGAAGGCCTGGAACCTGCACGAGGATGCGGTTCGCGCCCTGACGGATCACGGTAACTTCGCGTGTGCCATCGGGATCGATCCGCTTGGCGACGACCGTGCGTGCGGTATCAAGCGCCTTGTTGACCTCTTCATCAAGCCCTGCCTGCGTCGGCGTCATCACGATGCGGATTGAATCGCGTACCGCGACCTGCCAGTCACGCTGACCGGTTACGCCAATCCCGGTGGTCAGATTGCGGACAAGATCAACCGCCGAATCGACCTGTGTCGGACTGCGGATAAAGAAAGAAAGCTCTCCGCCGACCGTTGAAATATCACCAATTTCAATTTTGGGATCGGCGCGGCGCATTTCAGTGCGTACGCTTTCTTCCATGCGCTCAAGCCGCTGTTTGGCTACATCGCGCGTGTCCGCCTCAAGCAGCAAGTGGCTTCCACCCGCCAGATCAAGCCCGAGGTTGATCGTGGTAGCAGCGTAGCGTTCGGGCAGATAGCGCGCCAGCGAAGCGCCAACAAGGCTTGGCACGGCGAGAAGAATGCCGACAACAATCGTTATCAGCACCAGCACTACTTTCCAGCGGGGAAAATCAAGCATTGTTGTAGCGATCAATCATTGGCTGGCTTGGCAGCACCAAGCGGAGTGACGTCAGCAAGCGTTGCCTTGACGACCTTGACCCGGACACCGTTGGCAATCTCGACTTCGACAACATCAGTTTCAACCTTGGTCACCTTGCCCATCAGGCCACCTGCGGTCACCACATTATCCCCCTTTTTGGTCGCGTCGATCCGCGCACGCTGCTGCTTCATGCGCTGTTGCTGCGGGCGGAACAGGAGGAAATAAAAGATCACAAAGATCAGGAGCAACGGCACGATCTGTATAAAAAAAGCCATGCCACCTGAAGGCGCAGCCGCGCCAGTGGCTTGTGCAAATGCGGGGGTTGCAAACATAGTGATACTCTTGTCTGGCGGGTGTCAGCACCAAGCCGACCCATTGTTGAGGGCGCGCCTATCACGTTCTGGCGGCTTCGTGCAACACCAACGGCATAATCCGGGGTATAGGCCTCCCTCTCACACCTGATGATGCGCGCCTAAACTTGCCCTGATCCGATCGAGCGTCGATTTGCGTATCGCATTCTTGTTGCACGCGTAGGATGCGGCGGGGAGCATTCCCAATTGCGCGGCGGTGGTGAGTGCGCTGGCTTCCACCTTCTCCGGCGCGACGGCCATGTCGAGATAGCCTGCCTCAACCGCGCCTGCGGGATCATAGATATAGCCCTGGATCGTCGCGCG
>JBBTEI010000015.1:0-13276 GCA_038042405.1 Pseudomonadota bacterium | reverse complement strand
ATATTGAGCCCGAAGAAATGGCGCGGACGTTTAATTGCGGGATTGGAATGGCCGTCGTTGTTGGCGAATGTGCCGCAGAGCGTGTGACTGACGCGCTAACTTCGGCCGGGGAAACCGTCCACCGGATCGGCTACATTGCCAAAGGCCTCAAGGGCTGCACCGTGAGCGGCACTGGCGATACGTGGAGCGCGATGGGCGATTGGAGTGCTACGCACCATGGCTAAAGCACGCATTGCGGTGCTGATTTCAGGACGCGGTTCGAACATGGCAGCGCTGATTTATGCCGCAAAAGCCAAAGAGTGCCCGTTTGAAATCACACTGGTCGCAAGTAACAATCCCGATGCGTTGGGCCTAAAATTAGCGCACGCCGAAGGCATTGCAACATTCGCACAGAGCCACAAGGGCGTAAAACGCGCAGAATTCGACATGATCATTGATGCCGAGATCCGCAAGTCTGGCGCCGAATATGTCGCGCTCGCCGGCTATATGCGGCTGCTTTCACCCGAATTTGTCGCAAAATGGCAGGGGCGGATGCTCAATATCCATCCGTCATTGCTTCCCGAATATAAAGGCCTCGATACGCATGAGCGCGCGCTTGCCGATGGTGCCAGCGTTTCGGGTTGCTCGGTGCATCTGGTAACGGCCGAGCTTGATGATGGCCCGGTGCTTGGCCAGACCGAGGTTGCGATCATATCAGGCGATACGCCCGACACGCTGGCGGATCGTATCCTGATTGCCGAGCATCAGCTTTATTCGCGTATCCTCTCAAACTACGTCGTGCGTGAGAATCAGCCCGACTGGATTCTCGCCAAGCTTGACACTTTGGCCCGCGCCCTCCCCGAAACCGAACAGCGCCCCTCGCATGGTTCACCGGGATGGCGAGTCGGCGGTGAAAAATCAGGCAAATATTTTGCCTATTTTGCGCAGCATCATCACGGCGAGGCTTCAATGGCACTGCTTGTCAAAACGAGCGGCACTGAAGAGCAGACGATGTTGATCGAACAAGATGAAGCGCTTTACTACCTACCCCAATATTATGGGGCATCAGGGTGGATTGGCATCCGTCTGGATCTTGGCCGCAATGATTGGGATCATTTGGCAGACTGGCTTCGCAAAAGCTGGATGGCGGTGGCACCTGCCAAACTGCGGCGGAGCTTCAGCATCGCCGATGAATTTTAAACATCTTATAGGAACTCCGACATGACCGAACCGCTTCGTATTGCCCTTGCGGGCCTTGGCACTGTTGGCGTTGGCGTGGTCAAGCTATTAGCCGCAAACCGTGATCTTATAACCCGCCGTGCGGGCCGTCCGATTGAAATTATAGCCATCTCGTCGCAAGATCGTTCCCGCGATCGCGGCGTTGATCTGTCAGGATTTGACTGGGTCGATGATACGACCGCGCTTGCCGAACGCGCGGGCGTTGACGTGGTGGTTGAACTCATCGGTGGCAGCGACGGCCCCGCGCTTACGCTGGCTCGCAATACCATTGCTGCTGGACGGGCATTTGTGACCGCCAACAAAGCGATGATCGCACATCATGGGCTTGAACTGGCTCATGCGGCTGAAAATGCTGGTACAGCGCTTAAATATGAAGCCGCAGTTGCGGGGGGTATTCCGGTCATCAAGGGGTTGCGCGAAGGGGCCGCTGCAAACGAAATCGCCCAAGTTTATGGCATTCTGAACGGCACCTGCAATTACATCCTGACGACGATGGAGAGCGAAGGTCGCGATTTTGGCGCGGTGCTCGCTGATGCGCAGGCGCTTGGCTATGCCGAGGCCGATCCGGCTTTTGATGTGGACGGTGTGGACGCTGCGCATAAGCTTTCGATCCTTGCCTCACTGTCCTTTGGCACACGCATCGATTTTGCGGCGGTGGCGACAACGGGCATTCGCAGCATTCTTGCAGGCGATATCGCTCAGGCCAAAGCATTGGGTTATCGCGTCCGGTTGGTTGGCCGTGCTGAAGCTGTCGATGGAGCGCTGCTCCAAAGCGTCCAGCCATGCCTTGTGCCCGTCAGCCACCCGCTTGCCCATGTTGCAGGATCAATGAACGCCGTTGTTGCCGAAGGCAATTTCGTCGGGCGGTTATTCTTTGAGGGGCGTGGTGCGGGCGAAGGGCCAACCGCCTCTGCCGTTGTCGCTGATCTGATCGACATCGCGCGCGGCGAATATGGCCCGGCCTTCGCAATGCCCGTCGCCAGCCTTGCCGATCCGGGGCACGCGGATACGGGCAACCGGGTCGGGCAATTTTATTTGCGCTTTACCGTCGCTGACCGCCCCGGTGTGCTGGCAGAAATTACCGCCGCGATGCGCGATGCGGGCGTCTCGATCGAAAGCATGATCCAACGCGGCGAAGCCCCTGACGGCGGGGTATTGCTGGTTATGACCAGCCACATCGGGCCGGAGCGCAATGTGATGGCTGCGGTCGGGGCGCTTGGTGGATCGGCAAGTTTGATTGGCAAGCCGATGGTGATGCCGATTCTGGACGTTTAAGCCTTCAATCCGCCAATTTTCTTAGCTTCGGCCCTGTGCCATCCAACCTCGTCGAAACGCTCACACCAACACTACCACAGCCAACCAAGAACACGCTGTTATCCTGACACGGCGTCGTTTGATGCTGAAGCCGCGCGCGTTCGCCCCACAGGCCTTCAGCGTGCGGATCGCCTTTTTGATACACAATAAGGGGAGCCCGGTATTTATCCGCGTCGCGCCGTCCGCAAACAGTGATTTCGTTGGCAGCGCGTGCGCGTTTGCAATTGGGGCGCGTAGCCATTCGTTCGGTATAGGTGGTGAGTGCGGTTTCGGCGGTAAGGCTTTGTGCATTAGCCGGAATGGCGACAATCCCGAACGCAAACATGATTGCCATTCTCGACATTGCCGCACTCCTCGCCTATCGGGCGTTTCGTATATCAGCAAAAAACAGGATTCTCAAACCCGATGGTTTCCCCGAGCAAAATTCTCGACCGTGTTCTTGTTCTCGAAATGGTCCGCGTTACCGAGGCCGCAGCGATTGCCGCATCAAAATTGATCGGGCGCGGCGATGAAAAAGCGGCCGACGCCGCAGCCGTTGAAGCAATGCGCGCGGCGCTCAACGAGCTTTATATGGATGGCACCGTCGTCATTGGCGAGGGCGAGCGCGATGAAGCACCAATGCTGTATATCGGTGAAAAAGTTGGTGCGGCGATTGGCACCGGGCCAAAGATTGATATCGCACTTGATCCACTTGAGGGCACAACGATTACCGCGAAAGCCGGGCCGAATGCACTTGCCGTGCTTGCGGTTGCTGAACATGGCAATCTCCTCAACGCGCCTGACGTCTATATGGATAAGTTAGCGGTTGGGCCGGGCTATCCCGAGGGCATTATTGATCTGAACAAAAGCGCGACCGAAAATGTCGCAGCGGTGGCAGCGGCCAAGGGTGTTGCACCGAGCGAGATCATCGTCTGCGTGCTGGATCGCCCGCGTCATGAAAAGCTCATTGCCGAACTTCGCAGCATCGGTTGCGGGATTATGCTGATCCCGGACGGCGACGTAGCGGGCGTAATCGCGACGACCAATCCTGACACCACTATCGATATGTATATGGGCAGCGGCGGCGCGCCTGAGGGTGTGCTTGCGGCGGCGGCACTGCGCTGCGTTGGCGGCCAATTCAAGGGCCGGCTCCTGTTCCGCAACGAAGATGAGAAAGCGCGCGCGCGCAAATGGGGGATCAAAGATCTCGACTATGTTTATGATCTATCCGAACTGGCCAAGGGTGATTGCATCTTCGCCGCGACCGGCGTGACTGATGGCTCGCTGCTCGACGGGGTCAAGGTGCTGCGTGATGGCAAGATGACGACACACACGGTGGTTATGCGCGCAAGCTCAGGCACTGTTCGCTGGGTGAAGGGCGAGCACCGCAAGCACGCATGAAGACTCGCTTTCACAAAATGCACGGCCTCGGCAATGATTTTGTTGTGATTGATGCGCGTGAAACGCCCGTAGATATGCCCCCTGCCCGTGCGCATGCGATTGGGGATCGTAAGACCGGGATTGGCTTTGATCAGTTGATCGTGCTGGAGCCTTCGCGCGTGGCTGACGTGAAAATGCGGATATTCAATGCAGATGGCGGTGAGGTTGAAGCCTGCGGCAACGCCACGCGTTGCATCGCGCTATTAATGGAGCGGCCCGCTAACATCGAAACGATGGGCGGCATTCTCCACACTGAACCTGGCGATGCCCGTGCGACTGTGACGCTTCCCCCGCCAGCGTTTGATTGGGAGTTCATCCCGCTCGCGATGCCAATGGATACCCGCGACATGCCGGTCGGCTGGGATGGTCTTGAGCGGCCCATGGCGGTGAATGTGGGCAACCCGCATGTAATTTTCTTTGTCGATGATGCTGATGCGATCGATTTGGAAACGATAGGACCGGTGATCGAACATGACCCGCTGTTCCCCGAACGCATCAACGTGAATGTGGCGAGTATTGCCGCATCGCAGCATCTGAAACTACGCGTCTGGGAACGCGGTGTCGGATTGACGCGCGCGTGCGGTACGGGGGCATGTGCGACTGCGGTTGCCGCAATCCGTTCGGGGCGGGTGACTGCGCCGGTGACGGTCAGCTTGCCCGGTGGTGATCTTGTAATTGATTGGGCGGACGGCGCCCCCATCCGCATGAGCGGCCCCGCGACCTATGTATTCAGCGGTGAAGCCGATTGGGACGATTTCGGTTGAGTGTCGAAGTCATCAATTTTGGTTGCCGTCTTAACATTGCCGAAGGCGAAGCCATTCGGGCAGCCGCAGCCGGCGCGGATGATCTGATTGTAATCAATAGCTGCGCGGTGACTGCGGAAGCGACGCGGCAAGCACGACAGGCGGTAAGGCGCGCGGCAAAACGGCGGCCCGACGCGCGGATTATCGTGACAGGCTGCGCGGCAGAGGTTGATCCGGCGATGTTTGCAGGAATGGCTGAAGTGGTTGGCAACCGGGCGAAAGGACAAGCAACCAGCTATCATGCGCTTGGAACAAACGGACTATCCAGACCTGCTCTTTCCGGCGCTGACCATGCCCGTGCCTTTGTTGAGGTGCAAAATGGCTGCGATCATCGCTGCACATTCTGCATCATCCCCTATGGTCGTGGTGAGAGCCGTTCGGTTCCTGCAGGTCTGGTAATTGACGCAGTGAAGCAAGCGGTTGATCGCGGGCAGCAGGAGGTCATCCTGACTGGCGTCGATCTGACAAGTTACGGCCCTGATTTGCCGGGCAACCCGACACTTGGGATGCTCGTTGAGCGCATCCTCACACATGTGCCCGAATTGAAGCGGTTGCGGCTATCATCAATGGACTCGGTTGAAATTGATGACCGGCTGTTTGATCTGATTAGTGGCGAAGCGCGCATTATGCCGCATATCCATCTCTCGCTGCAATCAGGCGACGATATGATCCTCAAGCGGATGAAGCGGCGGCATTCGCGCGTGGAGGCGGTGGAATTGGTGAAACGGCTCAAGGCCAAGCGTCCCGCGCTTACCATCGGAGCCGATATTATTGCGGGCTTCCCAACCGAGGATGAGGCGATGTTTGCCAACAGTCTCGCGCTGCTTGATGACTGTGACATCGTGCTTGGCCATATTTTTCCGTTCTCACCGCGTACCGGAACCCCCGCCGCACGAATGCCACAGCTTGCCCGTGCAACCGTCAAAGCGCGCGCCGAAACGCTGCGCACACGCGCCAGCGAACGTAAAGCAAGCTGGCTTCAATCGCTGATCGAAACCCGCCAGAAAACCCTGATCGAGCTTGACCAGAAAAGCGGCCATGCGGAAAATTTTGCCAGCGTGCGCCTTGAAACCCCGCTTCCGCTCAGCAATATGCGCGGCACGATGGTTGACGTCCAAATCACCGCCAGCGATGGCCATACTCTGACTGGCATTCCTGTATGAGCGACACAACCACACCCTGGCACAAAAAGCTGATCGGTGGATTCAAACGCACATCGGAGCGGCTGACCGAGAATCTGACGGGCCTTGTCACCAAATCGAAGCTCGACAGCGAAACGCTTGACGGGATCGAGGAGGCGCTGATTACATCAGACCTTGGCCCGGCAACCGCAGCCGCTGTTCGCGTGCGGCTTGGTGATAGCCGCTATGATCGCGGAATTGATGAGGCTGGCGTCCGCATGGTCGTTGCCGAAGAAATTGCCAAAGTGCTCGCGCCGGTAGCTTCACCAATCGAGATTGATGCCTTTCCGCGCCCGCAGGTGATCCTTGTGATCGGCGTCAATGGTTCGGGCAAGACCACGACGATTGCAAAGCTTGCGCATCTTTTCATCGAGCAGGATTACGGCGTGATGCTCGCGGCGGGCGATACTTTCCGTGCCGCTGCGATTGGTCAGCTCAAAATCTGGGCTGACCGGCTCGGCGTGCCAATCATCAGCGGCCCCGAAGGCGGCGATGCGGCGGGCATTGTGTTTGACGCGGTAAAGCAGGCAACCGCGACCGGAATTGACGTGTTAATCGTTGATACAGCGGGCCGGCTGCAAAATAGGCGTGAGTTGATGGATGAGCTTGCCAAAATCAAGCGCGTGCTTGGGCGGATCAACCCGGCATCGCCGCATAATGTGGTGCTCGTGCTTGATGCCACTACGGGGCAGAATGCACTCTCACAGATCGAAATTTTTAAGGAGGTGGCTGGGGTGACTGGTCTGGTGATGACGAAACTTGATGGCACTGCGCGCGGTGGGGTTTTGGTGGCCGCCGCAGAAAAGTTCAAACTGCCGATTCATGCGGTGGGCGTTGGCGAAACGCTTGACGATCTGCGCCCATTTGATGCGCAGGAAATGGCACAGGTAATCGCCGGAGCCAATTCATGAGTGAAGCTAAATCCGCAAAATCGCATGCAAGCTGGTTACCAATGGCGCTTGATTACGTGCCGTTGATCCTCTTTTTTATAGTCTATAAATTTGCCGGGATCATTGTGGGCACCGCCGTTTTCATGATCGCCATTGTCGCGGCGATTGTGATTTCAAAATGGAAAGTTGGCCATGTGACGCCAATGATGTGGCTATCAGCGATCCTCGTTGTCGGCTTTGGCGGGCTTACCATTTATTTCAATGACCAGAAGTTTATCCAGATCAAGCCGACTATCATCTACCTGATGCTCGGCGGCCTGCTCCTAGGCGGTCTGGCGCGCGGAAAATCCTTGCTCAAATTCGTGATTGGCCCAGCCTTTACCGGGCTTGATAATCGCGGCTGGATTATGCTCAGCCGCAATTGGGCGCTGTTCTTTGTTGCGTTAGCGGGAATGAATGAGGTTCTCCGGGCGCTCACAAGCTTTGATACATGGCTTACGGTCAAGGTTTGGGGTGTGCCCATCCTCTCGATGCTGTTCGTAATGGCCAATATGCCAATGCTGTTGAAGCACGGCCTTGGCGGCGAGGAAGAGGCGGCCTAACTCCCCAGCATCCCGTGGCGTCGCATCGTGTGGCGCAGTTGATCATAGCTCAGATTAAGTGCTTTGGCCGTCGCGCGCTGATTATGGCGATGGTTGTTAAGCGCTGCTTCAAGCAAATCACGTTCATGCGTTTCAACTGCCTTGCGCAGGTCAGCCACAGGTGCGAGCGACTTGGTGGAGGCGGTGGAAGCACTCGGTGTGCTATTTGCAGACGCCGACTGCACTTCCGCGCTTGCAGGCCGCCACGGCGAGGCAAAAGGATCAAATTCGATATGATCAATCGGGGTGTCGCTATCCTCCCAGCGGTACACCGCGCGTTCGATCACATTACGGAGCTCACGGACGTTGCCCGGCCAATCATGCGCGCGCAGTTGCGCTGCTGCATCTTTTGAGAAACCCGGCCAGCTTGGCCAATCAAGCTCTGCCGCCATGCGCCGCCCGAAATGATCGGCAAGCACCGGCACATCGCCGTCGCGTGCGCGCAAAGGGGGCAGCGTAACCACTTCAAATGCCAGCCGGTCGAGAAGATCCGCGCGGAACCGCCCACGCTCAACAAGCCCCGGCAAATGCTCATTGGTGGCAGCAACGATGCGGACATCAACGCGCACCGGGCGATTTGATCCGATCCGGGTGACTTCGCCGTACTCGACCGCGCGGAGCAAACGCTCCTGCGCGCCAGCGGACAGAGTGGCCAGCTCATCAAGGAACAATGTCCCGCCGTCGGCCTCTTCAAAGCGACCGATCCGTACTTTGGTCGCACCGGTGAACGCACCGGCTTCGTGCCCGAACAGTTCGGCTTCGATCAGTGTTTCGGCGAGTGCAGCGCAGTTCATCGTGACGAGCGGGCCATCCCAACGCGGGCTGAGACGGTGAAGCCGCTCGGCAACAAGTTCTTTACCCGTGCCGCGCTCACCAATCACCAATACGGGGCGATTGAGTGCCGCAGCACGGCTCGCCCGCTCGACGCTATCGAGGAATGCGCCTGATTGGCCGATGAACTGGCTGTCCCGCTTCATTCATCCTAATTATTGGTATTTTTCACCAATGTCTAGCATTATTAATACCGCCTGCCGACACTGTTAATCAGCCATAAAGCTTGAAAATCTGCCATTTTTCGAAACTGGCACGCCCCGTGCACTGCTTAGGACATGCAGCCAACCACGGCCGCAGAGAAATTCAAGACACACTCTTAAGGAGACCTAAAATGAACAATTACAACCCATCAAACCTTCGCAACAGCGTCGCCGCAGCCATCTGCACCGTGCTCTTTTCGGCAACCTGCCTGATCGGCGCAGTCGGCCCCGCCCAAGCCGCTGGCATCACCGCCTCCCCCGCTCCGGTTATCACGATCCTCGCATGACCGGGACACAAAGGCCGGGGATGCCCCTTCCATCTCCGGCCACTTCCTTCCAATTGGTTCCTTATAATTCAACCAGCGTATCAGTATCAGGAGTAACAATAATGGGAATTTTTTCACGCACCCGCGACATTATCGCTGCCAACGTTACGGACTTGCTCGACAAGGCGGATGACCCCGCCAAGATGATCCGCATGATCATCCTTGAAATGGAGGAAACCCTCGTCGAAGTGCGGGCAACCGCCGCGCGCAACATCGCCGATCAAAAGGAAATGCGCCGCCACATCGTCAAGCTTGATAAGCTCGGCGAAAGCTGGACTGAAAAGGCCGAGCTCGCGCTGTCCAAGGATCGTGAAGACCTCGCCAAGGCCGCTTTGGTAGAGCGTCAGAAGGCAACGACAATGGCCGACCAATTGAAATCGGAAATTGAACTGCTTGATGATGCACTTCGCACATCGGAAGAAGATATTGCGAAACTGCAAGGCAAATTGCGCGAAGCCCGCGCCCGCCAGAATTCGGTCATGACCCGCCTTGAAAGCGCTGCAAACCGGATCAAAGTTCGCGAGGCCTATGCCGGATCGAAGGTCGAAGAAGCGTTCGCGCGCTTTGACATCCTTGAACGCCGCGTTGATTTTGCCGAAGGCCGTGCCGATGCGCTTTACCTTGGGCAAGAGCCAAAGAGCCTCGAAGACGAAATCAACGAGCTTAAAGGCAGCGAACAGATTGATGCCGATCTCGCCGTTCTCAAGGCCAACCTCGCGAATAAGGGCTGAACGTCATGGGAAGTGAAATCATCGTAGTGCCTGCCATCGTCATCGGCTTACCGTGGCTAATCCTGCATTATGTTACCAAGTGGAAAACCACTGCCACGCTGACGCGCGAAGATGAAAACCTGCTTGGAGACGTTCACGATACCGCCCGCCGTCTTGATGATCGCCTCGCCACGATTGAGCGCATCATGTCAGCGGATAACCCCAACTGGAAATCGGGCCTGTAAAGCGCCCTTAGGAGACACAAAATGTCAGCACTTAGCAAACCCTTCTACCTCAACAAGCGTCAGGCCAAATTGGCAGGTGTATGTTCCGGGATTGCCGATTTTACCGGCTGGAATGTCAATGTGATCCGTATCGCTACGCTGATCGGGACAATCGTAGCCTGGGGCGGCCTCGCACTGATCTACATCCTGATCGCCTGGCTCGCCGAACCAAAACCCTTTGCTTAAAATAAACTCTGGGAGACGAACAATGTCTGACGGCCGTACAACCTTCTACCTCGACAAGCAGAACCGCAAATTCAAAGGTGTCTGTGCCGGGATCGCGGATTACACCGGAACCAATGTCCTCTGGGTGCGTATCGGGTTTGTTGCAATAACCCTTATAAGCAGCGGTTTCTTCCCTATACTTGGTTATATTTTGGTAGCTTGGTTAGCACAACCGAAACCACAAGGGCTTTATGAAACCCCCGACGATGCGAAGTTCTGGCAACAAGTCCGTCAATCGCCTGCGCGCACAACCCGCGATGTCCGTAGCAAGTTCCGCGATATTGACCGCCGCTTGGCCGATGTCGAAACTTACTACACCAGCCGTAATTCAAGCCTCGCCAACGAAATCGACAGCCTGCGCTAAATACACCTTAAAGGGAGAAAGACAATGCACTGGGGTGGACCAGGATTTGTACTTGCCATCATCGCAATGAGTTTTGGCGGATGGATTATCACAAGCTGGATCAGGGCCAAGCACGGCTATCCGCTTGAAGGCGAATGGGGTGGCACCGTCACCAAAGAAGCGCCAGAAGCCAATCGCAAGATTGAATTGCTGACCTCTGAAAATGACAAGCTGCACGGCCAGGTCAGCCGACTTGAAGAGCGCATCGCAGTCCTCGAACGGATTGCTACCGACGCGCCAAGCCGCCTGACCGCCGAAATCGAAAAGCTGAGATAGGAACAGATATAATGGACTCGGTTGACTACCTTATCACCCAATTGCCGTGGATTGTGCCGATTGCACTGAGTATTCCGATCATGGCGATCGGTGGGTGGATTTACACTACCCGGCTGCGGATCAAGAATGGCTACCCGCTCGAAAATAGCTGGGGCAAAGCGATCTACCCGAAAACCGACGGTGAAACTGTCGAGCGGGTCAAGCTACTCACGCAGGAAAATGCCCAGCTTCGCGCCGAACTTGGTGCGATCAAAGACCGCCTCGGCAATGTCGAACGGATCGTGACTGACGAAGCCCATAGCCTGACGCGTGAGATTGAAGATCTTCGCGGTAAGCCAATCAATTAAGAGAAACAGACATGCACATTGCCAGTTGGATTTGGGCTCTCATTCCCCTCGCCGCCATCGCCATCGCACCGTTCAAAATGTGGTTGAAGATGAAAGAAAAGCAGATGGAAATTCAAAGCAGCATGACCGCCGAAAAAAGCGCGCAATATGCCGCACATACCGAAAGGCTTGAACAGCGGGTGCGCGTGCTTGAACGGATCATCACCGACAAAGGCACCGACCTTGCGACCGAAATCGAAGATTTGCGGGATCGCCCGCTCAACTAAAAAAGACTGACAGGAGATTTATATGCACCTAGGTGAAATGGTTGTTTTGATCGTCTTGATCGTTACAATCGGCAAAGTATTTTCAGGACGCCGCCACAACAAAGGAGCCGTCACTGACATCATTCAGGCCAATCCCGATAACGCCCGGATGCGCGAGGAAATCAAGATGCTCAAAGAGCGCATCGCCGTCCTCGAACGGATCACAACCGACAATAATAGCGTCACTGCGCTTGACCGCGAAATTGAAAAACTGCGCTAATCCGCGCGCACTTCGCACAGGAGACTGTCATGGATAATTTGACGATCACCCTCACTATGGCAACCGCCGCGTTTGCCGCTGTCGCACTCATGTCACTGGTAGGGCTCAAGGGCTTCACCGCTTGGCTTGACCTTCAGCGCGCGCGGCTTGACCGTGACCGCCATGTTGATATCGCGACGCCGAGCGCGAACAACCGCATCGAAATTGCTGATCTTAAAGAACGCATCCGCAAACTTGAGGCGATTGCAGCAGGAGTTGACCTCTGATGGCCGAGTACCGCGTCGTTTCACAGTCAACCGCGAAAGCCGGGATTGGCCTTGGTACCGCAATCGCCGTGACCATTTCATGGAGCCTGCACAAATCAATCATTTGGGCCGCGATCCACGGCATCCTTTCATGGTTCTACGTCATCTATTATGCGCTGACCCGCTAAAGCGCTTTTATGCAGGTGGATCGCCTGCTACCGCGCGGGGCATGACAATGCTCTCCGATATCTACGAAGAATATGATTTTCTTGATGCCGATGATCGCTACCGTTTGCTGATCGATCTTGGCAAAACGCTTCCCGAAATGCCCGTAGCGCTCAAAACCGATGCAACGCTCGTGCGCGGCTGTTCGGCAAGCGTCTGGGTTTACCCGACTGTCAAAGAGGGCGGCGCACTCAACTTCCTCGCCGATAGCAACGCCGCGATCACCAAGGGTATTATTGCGCTGGTGCTGAAGACGGTTCAGGATCAGTCGCCCGCTGCGATCCTCGCCACTGACATACAGGCCGCGCTTGCGCCGTTTGATCTCAAAAACCAATTGAGCTCAAACCGGACGCAAGGCATCCCCAACATGATCGCGCTGATCAGAGAAACAGCGGAGCGTTATAGGGCTAACGCTTAATCGCAGGGACAATCGAAAGCATCCGCCAATGCAATTGCACCAGCCGTTAGCGTTATTACGACAACTGCACCTACCCCAATTGCAATCCAGCCAATCGTGCTCGGCCCTTTGCGATCCTTCTTCTCTGGCTTACCGGCTTCATCCTTGGCCTGCTCGTCAGCGCCAAGAACTGTGTAGCGCGCCGTAACGGGTTGCCCCGCGAGCGTCAGCGTAGCCGAATAGCCCGGACGCAGACTGAAACCAGCCACGTTGCTGACCGCGCGACGAACAATCCCGGTTTTCGCATCAGGAACCATCATCACCGGCCCAGCGGCAAAACCAATCTGCACCCGATCACTATCGCGAACCACGCGTTCGCTATCGAGTTTAAGCGTCATGCCCAATTGGGCACCAATGCCGCTTTGAAGCGAACTACTGTGATAGTTCTGGACACGAAGACCAGCATCTTGCGCGGCTTGTGCGGTTGTTCCCGAAACGAGTGCCAATGCCGCAGTGGCGAATATCAATGTACGCACGTTATCATCCTCTCCTATTGAAGTAGGTGTAAGAAAGACCTTTTTTGTGGCGATATTTTGTTTGAATTGCGGCGCTCGTAAGGCAATATTATACAAGCGAACCAAGTTGTGCCATGCCGGGATCAACAGGAGGGCATTATGCGTTTGGCTGGGCTGGCAATCATGATCGGCTTGATGTGTGGGTCGGTTGCCGATGCCGCGCAACGCGGTCGTGTTGCGAATAGCAAACGGCCGCTTATTGCGACGCAGAGTAAAGCAAAGATCGCCACCGGCCGCC
>JBBTEI010000014.1:0-37833 GCA_038042405.1 Pseudomonadota bacterium | reverse complement strand
CCTCACTAATCTATCTCACGCGGCGGATGGCGGCGCGGCTGATCCGTGACCAGATCAACGTCACCTCGATCGCGCCGGGTGCGTTCGCCTCGGAAATGAACAAGGTTGCGCGGGATCACGGTGATGCGGTGGCCAAGCGCATTCCCAACCAGCGGATTGGTGTCGATGAAGATATGGCGGGTGCCGCGATCTTCCTCGCCAGCAACGCAGGCAACTATGTCGTTGGTGATACAATCACGGTCGATGGCGGCGTGGCACATGCCAATCTTTCGGGCGGCAGCATCGACGAATAGCAGGGCTTGGCCCGCTACGCGCGGGTAAAGATCAACGACATATTATTGGCTGGCATTGTGATGGTTTCGCGCAGTGCCAGCCCGTGCCGCGCGGCTACATTCGCAACATCATCAACATGGCGCAGCCCCCATTGCGGATCGCGCGCCTTTAGCGAGGCATCAAAGTCCGCATTGCTTGGCGCAAGCGGTATTCCCTGTTGATGAAACGGGCCGTAGAGATAAAGCGGCGCGCCGGGCTGAAGCAGTCGTGCGGCACCCGCCATCAGGCCAGATGTCGCGTCCCACGGCGCAATGTGGATCATGTTGATGCACAGAATCGCGTCGGCACGCACAACCGGCCAGTCCACTGCCAGCACATCAAGTTGTTTCGGCGGCGCAATGTTGGGCAGTATTGCTTCGGCAGACCATGCCGCGATTGAAGCGATTGCGTCCGGTTCGGGATCGCTGGGTTGCCAATGCAGATGCGGCAATGCGCGTGCAAAGTGGATGATGTGTTCGCCCGATCCGCTCGCGATTTCGAGAACGCTACCCTGCGCTGGCAAAATATCTTGCAGCACTGCCAGAATGGCATCGCGGTTGCGCGCAGCGGCGGGAGCTACCCTCTTTGTCTCAGGGCCAGCCTCGGCGGCGATCCAAGGCGTTGAATCGCCTACCATTGGCTTACTCTGCCGCAACCGCCAGATCAGGCTCTTTCCAAACTAGCACAGGCTTGCGCGCGGCGAGGGTTTCATCAAGCCGCCGACGCGGGGCAAAATGCGGCGCTGATTTCAGGCTTGCATCGCCCGCCCGCGCCCGATCTGCAACGCTGCGCAGTGCCGTGATGAACTGATCCAGTGCTGCCTTGCTTTCGGTTTCGGTCGGCTCAACCAGTATCGCCCCGTGGACGACAAGCGGGAAATAGACTGTCATCGGGTGGAAACCTTCGTCGATCAGCCCCTTGGCGATGTCGAGCGTTGAGAAACCCTCAGCCATCCCATTATCGGAGAACAATGCCTCGTGCATACACGGCCCGCTCGCCGCGAACGGTGCTTCGAGGCTGTTCTCAAGGCTGCGCAATATATAATTGGCGTTGAGCACCGCATCCTCGGCGACTTGGCGCAGGCCATCGGCGCCGTGGCTCAGGATATAGGTCAGCGCGCGGGTAAACATCCCCATCTGGCCGTGGAATGCGGTCATCCGGCCGAAGCTGTGCGGATGGCGTTCGCCGGCGGTTTCTTCTTCGATCAGCGTATATCCCCCGTCGGCATGGCGTTCGGTGAAGGGCAATGGGCCAAACGGCGATAAGGCTTCCGACAATACAACCGGCCCCGAACCCGGCCCGCCACCACCGTGGGGGGTGGAGAAGGTTTTGTGGAGGTTGATATGCATCGCATCAATGCCGAGATCGCCGGGGCGCACCCGGCCCACGATGGCGTTGAAATTCGCGCCGTCGCAATAAACATATCCGCCTACCGCATGAACCGCATCCGAAATCGCCCTCATGTCGCGCTCGAACAGGCCACAGGTGTTTGGATTGGTAATCATCACCCCGGCAACATCTGGCCCCAACCGTGCTGTCAGCGCCGCAAGATCGACGCGCCCTTCCGAAGTCGCCGGAATATTCTCGACTGTAAAGCCGGCAAACGCAGCCGTTGCGGGATTGGTGCCATGCGCGCTTTCAGGAACAAGGATCACCGTGCGTGGATCGCCGCGCGCTTCCAGTGCCGCCTTGATCGCCAATATCCCGCACAGCTCGCCGTGCGCGCCTGCTTTTGGTGTCATTGCAACGCCGTGCATACCCGTCAGCTTGATCAGCCATACCGCCAGTTCGTTGATAACCGCCAGCGCGCCCTGCACCGTTTCGACGGGCTGCATCGGGTGGACATCGGCAAATCCGGGCAGCCGCGCCATTTTTTCATTGAGGCGCGGATTATGCTTCATAGTGCACGAGCCAAGCGGGAAGAAGCCGAGATCAATCCCGTAATTCTGGCGGCTGAGCCTTGTATAGTGGCGCACCGCTTCGGGTTCGGAAAGGCCCGGAATACCAATCTTGCGCGCGCGCTCAAGCCCGCTAAGGCGTGCGATAACTTTGGGCGCATCAGCAAAATCAACGCCGGTTGTGTCTGTGTCACCAATCTCAAAGATCAACGCCTCTTCAAGCATCAGCGCGCGGTTGCCCGTTGTTGTCGTGGGCGCACTGGCTTCGGCAGCGCTCATTTCGGGGCGCCATCCGCTTTGATTGACTGCGCTCATGCCAGCAACTCCTCAAGCTTTGCGGCCAAGGCTTCGACATCCTCCGCAGTCGTGGTTTCGGTGACGGCAACAACAAGGCCGTTTTCGAGGTGTTCGGCCTCGGGATAAAGCCGCACGAGCGAAACGCCGCCAAGGATGCCGTGGTGCGATAGTTCGCGCACAATTGGCCGCGCGGGCTTTGATAATTTCAACGTAAATTCGTTGAAGAAGTTGTCGTTGACCAGGGTGACACCAGACACTCCCGCCAGCCGTTCAGCGGCCTGTACGGCAAGCCCGTGATTGAGCGCAGCCAAATCACGCAAGCCGCGTTCGCCGAGCAAAGTCATGTGGATGCTGAATGCAAGCGCGCACAGGCCGGAGTTGGTGCAGATGTTCGATGTCGCCTTCTCGCGCCGGATATGCTGCTCGCGGGTCGATAGCGTGAGAACAAAGCCGCGCCTGCCCTCGGCATCCACCGTCTCTCCGCACAGCCGCCCCGGCATCTGGCGGACGAATTTTTCCTTACAGGCAAACAGCCCCACATAAGGCCCACCAAATTGCAGGCCAACGCCAAGCGATTGCCCTTCGCCGACAACAATGTCTGCGCCCATTTCGCCGGGACTGTAGATTGCGCCAAGCGCGACAGGTTCAGTGACGACCGCGATCAGCAACGCACCATGTTCATGTGCTTTGGCGGCAATTGCCGAAAGGTCTGCGATACGCCCGAGAATATCGGGATATTGCACGACAACGCAGCTTGTTTCGCCGTCGATGCTCGCAAGAAGGCGATCAGCGTCAGTTTCAGGCGTTAATGTTGGCAGCGCTGTATCAAGCACATCGCCGGTAAATTTCGCCATTGTTTGCGCGACGCTGACATAGTGGGGGTGGAGCCCCGACGAAAGCACAGCCTTGGCCCGCTTGGTGATACGGCGCGCCATCACGATCGCTTCCCAACAGGCGGTTGAGCCATCATACATGCTTGCGTTGGCCACATCGCAGCCAAATAGTCGTGCCACCTGCGTCTGGAATTCAAACAGCATTTGCAACGTGCCCTGCGCAATTTCAGGCTGATAGGGGGTGTATGCGGTCAGAAACTCGCCGCGCTGGATGATATGGTCAACGCTTGCGGGCACATGATGTTTATACGCGCCGCACCCAAGGAAAAACGGCCCCGCACCAGCGGCCATATTCTTCGCGGCAAGTGCTGACATATGCCGCTCAACCGCCATCTCACTCGCGTGATAAGGTAGGCCAGCGATAGGGCCATCAAGCTGCGCTTCGCCTGGCACATCAACGAACAGATCGTCGATGGTGTCCGCGCCGATCACGCTCAACATCGCGCTGCGGTCAGTCTGGGTCAGGGGTAGGTAACGCATGCTATTCCTCTCAAAGCCCAGCCACAAAGGCCTTGTATGCGGCTTCATCCATCAGGCCTTCAAGTTCCGCAGCGTCAGCAAGTGTCAGCTTGAAAAACCAGCCAGCCCCTTCGGGATCACTGTTCACAAGGGCAGGATCATCGCCGAGCGCATCATTACCTTCGGTGACGGTGCCACTGACCGGCGCATATACATCCGATGCGGCCTTTACAGATTCCACAACCGCTGCATCGCCGCCTTTTTTGAGCGCCGCGCCAACCGCAGGCACTTCGGCAAAGACGATATCACCGAGCTGCTCCTGCGCATAGGCGGTGATGCCGACCGTCGCATTATTGCCGTCAACATCAATCCATTCATGGTCTTCGGTAAAATATCGGCTCATGCGCTTTTTCCTTTCCGGTGATAGCGATTGGGGATGAATGGCATTGGCGAAACGCATGCGGCAATCCGCTTGCCCCGCACTTCGATTTCAAGGATTTTGCCGGGCGCGGCGAAGTCTCGCGTGACATAACCCATTGCAATCGGAACCCCGAGCGAAGGCGCGAAACCGCCCGAGGTCAACACGCCGATTTGGGTGCTGCCATCAAAGATCGGCGCGCCTTCACGCGCGGGCATCTTGCCCTCAATCTTAAGACCAACGCGCTTTTTTGCGGCGCCGCGCGCAAGTGCGCCAAGAATGCGCTCAGCGCCGGCAAAGCCGCCCTGTTCGCGGCGGCGTTTGTTGATCGCAAAGGTCAGGTCGCCTTCAACGGGATCAAGGCTTGCGTCGAGATCATGGCCGTAAAGCGGCAAGCCCGCCTCAAGCCGCAGCGAATCGCGCGCGCCGAGGCCGATGGGCTTAACCTCGTCCTGTGCGCATAATGCAGTCGCAAGGGCTTCCACCACGTCCACCGGAACCGAAATTTCAAAGCCATCTTCGCCGGTATAGCCCGAACGGCTGATCCACAGCGGGGTGTGGCCCCAAAGGAATGATGCAGCCTCCATGAAGTAAAGTGCGTCAACACCGGGCACCACCCGTTTCAAGGCATTAACTGCCTTTGGCCCTTGCAGCGCGAGTAAGGCGCGATCTTCCATATGATTGAGCGTAATATCGTCGGCCAAGCTTTCACGGATATAGCCGATATCTTCCCATTTCACTGCGCCGTTGACAACGATGTAAATCCCCATCGGCGTCGTCGTAACCATCAGGTCATCGAGTATGCCGCCGTCTTCACCGAGCAGCAGCGAATAGCGCATTCGCCCTTCGCCAAGCGCGGCAATCTCGCCGGGAACGATGGCCTCAAGTGCGGTCGCCGCTCCTTCGCCTGACAGCATAAGCTGGCCCATGTGGCTGACATCGAACAGCCCCGCATTCTCTCGCGTCCAAAGATGTTCAGCAATAATGCCTTCATATTGGATTGGCATGTGATAGCCTGCAAATTCGACCATGCGCGCGGATTTGGTGCGGTGCCACGCGTCGAGCGGCAGCGTTTCAATTTCGGTAATTTCGGCTTCGTCGCTCATCATTTGTTCCGTGCAAGAGTCAGGGATACAAGCGGGTTGCCTATATCGCTGCCCCCTCTGTCACGGGAACCTGAGAGCTTTCACTGAGGCGAACCCAGCTTACCCCTTCGGTGGCACCCGCTTTCGCAGATGCGCTTTCCAGAGTGTCGCAAAAGCCGTAGCGGTCCTTTTGCCTGAGAGATTCCGGGGCGGTTGCTCCTTCGGCGGCGGTTACTTTGTGTTCAAATCGAACCGCCAGCAAGCTGGCTACGATTTGAAGGGGTTCCCACGCTCTCCCGCTTCGTCAGCGACTTTAGCGGCTTTGACGAAAGCGACGGGTCAAGTCAACCGCGCATCCGCAATGAAAGTTCATCGGCGCGTGCCCGCCAGCCTTCATGAAGCAATTCCATTGCAGACAACGCCTCAAGTGCAGCTGGATCGGTCTTGTGGTCGCCGGCGACCAGCAGCCCGAAGACCCGTTTTACGCTCCAATCGGGCAGCGGTCGTTCGACCAATGTGAGGCTTTCCCCCGCCGCGATCACACCCTCTTCAATCACCCGCGCATACCAGCCCGGGCGCCGTTCCTTGACCATAAGTGCGGGTAGCTTGGGCCATTCAAGAAAGCGTCCCTGAACGCTGCACGGTTTTCGCCCCTGGCTGACTTCGATCAGCGCAGTGCCAATGCGAAATCTGTCGCCAATGCAGACTTGATCCTCCAGCAGGCCAGTCGATGAGAAATTTTCACCAAATGCGCCGGGCGCGGCAAGGCGCGGGTGATCGGGCATTTCCTCACGCCAGCGCGCATAATGATCGAACGGATAATGGTGAACAGCCTTGTCAGGCCCGCCGTGATAAAATTTATTGGACTGGAAATCGCCTTCAAGCCCGGCAAAGCGTAAGCGCACTGGCTGATCCGTTGCTTGTTTGGCGATTGCACTTTTGCGCTTGTTACCCATCGGGGCAATCGCCCCGACGAGCAGCGCGTTGAGCCGAACCGGGGTCACCGCGTTGCGTTATACTGCAACTGATCCGAGGTGAGCTGGAAACCGATCAGGAGCTCAAAACTGGCTTTGGCAACGGCGGCGCGGACTTCAGGATCGGCAATTGGATCGACGGCAGCATCGGTATCGCCAGCTCTGCGTTTGCGGGTAATGCGCTCGCGAATCTCTGGCGGTAGGGTGGCAGCAGCACGATTGACGTTTGCACTGGCTGATCCGCGTGCGGCGGCGCGCAAATCGCCATCTTTGAACTCAAGCGTTACCGAGCCAACACGCTTTGCAACGACAAGACGGCCTGCCCGTACCACAGTAGAAAAATAGGGCAGCGTGACTGAGCGTGCGCCCGCCGAATTTGATCGTCTGCCGATTATGTCAAATGTTGCCGTCGCCACCACATCATCCCCCGAATCAACGCAAGTGCTGCGGACATTGGTGAGATCGGCAACGACATCAATCGCGCGGGCATCGCGGCTCGATGGTGGATCGAAGATGGTAATATCGCCGGTATAGCTTGGCACGGCGACAGCAGGGCAGGCGCTACGCGTGACCGAAACCCCGCCAGTAGCATCAATTTCGCCGTCTTTGGCGCATCCTGCAACAAGGATAGCAAAGGCGGAAGCGACAATAAAAGGGGCATAACGCGGCACTGGCAAATTCCCATATTTGGCGAAAATCATCTGCCGTATAGGAAGGCGCTTTCACCGCTGCAAGCAATCGCGTAAAGGCTGGCGACAATATGACTGAAAAACCTCCGCTTCATCTCCTCATCGCTGCGCCGCGCGGCTTTTGCGCAGGGGTTGACCGCGCCATCCGGATTGTCGAGCTTGCCCTCGAAAAATATGGTGCACCCGTCTATGTGCGCCATGAGATTGTCCATAATGCCTTCGTTGTGAATGCGCTTAAGGATAAGGGCGCGATCTTCATCGAAACGCTTGATGACGTGCCCGATGATTACCCTGTTGTGTTTTCGGCGCACGGCGTTCCCAAGGCCGTGCCCGTTAAGGCTGATGCGCGCGGGTTGAGCTGGCTTGATGCGACGTGCCCGCTGGTTTCCAAGGTGCACCGCCGTGCTGAACGACTGGTTGAGGCGAACAAGCATATTATTTTCGTTGGTCATAAGGGCCATCCTGAAGTGATCGGTACGTTTGGCCAAGTGCCCGACGGGACGATGTCGCTCGTTGAAACCCCGGCCGATGTTGCTGCGCTCCAAGTGTCAGATCCCGAAAATCTTGCCTTTCTGACGCAGACCACATTGTCGGTTGATGATACCGCCGAGATTGTTGCGGCACTTCAGGCCCGCTTTCCTGCAATTGCGGCCCCGCGCGGGGAGGATATTTGCTACGCTACATCCAATCGACAGGCCGCAGTAAAGGTGATTTCGAAAAATTGTGAGGCTATGCTCGTTATTGGTGCGCCAAATTCGTCCAATTCACAGCGGCTGGCCGAGGTCGCATCGCGGAGCGGGGTTCGGGCGCGACTCATTCAGCGCGCAAGCGAGATTGATTTTGATTGGCTTGGAACCCCGGCCGTGCTCGGGATTACGGCGGGTGCCTCAGCGCCCGAGATATTGGTGCGCGAAGTAGTCGATCATCTCGCGACGCGTTTTACGCTCACCGAACAGGAAGTAGCGACTGCAACTGAAGATATGATTTTTAAGCTCCCGCGCCAATTGATGGATGTGGTGCCGGCCTGATGGCCGATGCCGATGCCGAATTTGATGGTAGCGGCCACCGTGCGCGCCTGCGCGGACGATTGTTGGACAATGGTGGTGATGCTCTGCTTGATCATGAATTGATCGAATATCTCTTGATGCTTGCTATTCCGAGGCGCGATACCAAGCCGCTGGCCAAGCGGTTGCTCCATGATTTTGGTGGTATATCGGGATTGCTGAGCGCGGATCCGGTTGCGATTAGCCGTGTTGACGGCGTCGGCGATACCGCTGTGGGCGCGCTCAAAATTGTGCAGGCGGCTGCGCTTCGGATGTTGCGCGTTAAGGCGAGTGAAGCACCCATTTTGGCGAGCTGGCAAGCCCTGCTTGATTATCTCCGCGCCGATATGGCGCACATTCTGATTGAGCGTGTGCGGCTGCTCCACCTCAACGGCAAAAATATGTTGATCCGTGATGAGGTGATTGCGCAAGGCTCGGTTGATCAGGCCGCCGTCCATGTTCGCGAAGTCATCAGTCGTGCAATACAGTTGGGATCAAGCGCGATCATCCTCGTTCACAATCATCCAAGCGGCGATCCTGCGCCAAGCCGCGCCGACATCACCCTGACCCGCGAAATTGCCGAGGCGGGCAAGCGGCTGGGCATTTCGGTGCATGATCATGTTATTATAGGTGCTGAAGGTCATTGCTCGATGCGGGCCATGGGGCTGTTATGATTATTGCATTGGCCATGCCGAAAGCCTGCGCTATGCACCACGTCAATCCATCGTTTCGCTTAGGAAAGTAGTCTCGTTTCATGCAAACATCGATGCCGCTTTTGCGTGAAAAGCGATTTGGGCCGCTGTTCGTTACGCAGTTCTTGAACGCTTTTAACGATAATTTCTTTCGTACAGCCATGGTCATCCTGGTGATTTACGGCGTGTATAGCGATCCAGCCAAGGAGGCATCGTTTAGCGCGCTTGCACAAGCTTTGTTCATCCTGCCTTTTTTCCTGTTTTCAGCATTGGCGGGGCAGCTTGCCGATAGTCGTGACAAAGCGATGATGATCCGGGTAATTAAAACGGCTGAAATCGTCATCATGATCGCCGGCGGGATGGGCCTGGCGCTGCAAAGCATTCCGCTTATGCTTATCGCCCTGTTCGCAATGGGTGTGCATTCTGCATTTTTCGGGCCGATCAAATATGCGATTCTCCCCCAGCATCTCAAATCTGATGAAGTGCTTGGGGGCACTGGGCTGGTTGAAGCGGGTACCTATATCGCCATACTTGCAGGTACGATTGTTGGCGGCCTTGTGCCGACAATGTGGGCAGCGGGCGGGATTGTCTTGGTTGCGGTGATTGGCCGCATTTCGGCGGGTTTCGTGCCGCAGGCGGTTCCGGCTATTGATGCGCCCGTTTTCAAGATGGACTATAATCTGATCAGTTCCTCAATCCGGCTGGTTAATGCGACGATGCATATCCGTCGTCTTTTTCTGGCGATCATTTCGATCAGCTTTTTTTGGGCAATCGGCACGATTTTGGCGATCCAGTTTCCACCGCTGGTTAAAAATGTGCTCGGTGCTGATGAAAAAGTCGCGACGTTATTTATGGCTATTTTTTCGATCGGGATCGCGATTGGGTCGGTTGCTGTAAACCGGCTACTCAAAGGCGAAGTCTCCGCACGTTATTCCCCCGCGTCCGTTATTGTGATGGGCTTGTTTGTGCTTGATCTTTGGTGGGCGGTTACCCATTGGCCGGCCAATCCGGGGGGGCTTATGACGTGGCGCGAATTTATTGGGTTTAGCCACGCCGACCGCGTTTTATTTGATTTGCTGGGCATAGCGATTGCGGGCGGTATGTTTGTTGTCCCGCTCTATGCTTTTTTGACGACCACCGTTAGCAAGACCGAGACTGCGCGCACGGTTGCAGCGAATAATATCGTTAATTCAGGGGGCATGGTGGCCGCCGCGATAATTCTAAACATATTCATCAAATGGGGCGTAACGGTCGAGGATTGTTTGCTCCTCGTCGCGGTTAGCTGTCTGATTTCGGCATGGATTGCATACCGGCTTCACCGCGCCTGTGATTGAGGTTTAGCCGACCCGAATGTCAATCTTGTCAACCCATTCGGGAAAGAAGCTTGGCTCGCGGGCTGACCAACCCGGTGCTGTCGCCACGGCCTCGCTGATCGACTGAAGCAGCGCGCGGCGTTTGCCAGGGTGAATTTGTGGTAGCAGTGCAGCGGCGCAAAATGCAGCCGGCAACCATGGCCGGGCATGGGCACCAAGTAGCCGCTCATAAAGAAAGCGATAGGCACCAAAGCTCGTCAGTCGATCTTGCCCCAAATCAAAACCTGAAATGCGCGTCAGCGTGCCGATAAAGCCATCAAGCTGCTCAAGCCCGTTGACGCCGGGGGCGCGGCGGCGAAGCTCGGGCAATATCTCATAAACGCGCGATTGTGCGCGAATGCTTGCTGACTCAACAATGTCACGCGACCATAGCGCAAGCGCGTCAGCCCGTTCAAAGGCCACATCAAGCGAGCGGCGGATATAGCGTTGAGTGCCTGCATCAAAGCTCGCAAACTCCTTGAGTTCGGATAGGGTGGTGTGGCCTTCCGGTGGCGTCATGTTTGTGGACATAGTCAGAGATCCGTTTTTTTTGTCGATCAGATCATGGCCCGATATGGTTAACATAAGGTGTAATCCTGCTGCGCCAGCAATGATCCCTGGATCGTCTGATCAAGACTTCGATAAAGCTCCGATTTGCTTCGATCAGAGACGATTTCACGGTGTGCAAATTTATCGTTCAGCATTAGACCGGGGGCATGGATAGGTTGCGATATAATCCCGGAGACAGGCATCTCAATTGGCAAATTGCGCTGTTCTCGATTCTTGGATTTTGGTTGCTTTATGTTTTGATCGTCACGCTGCGCGCCTATGTGCTTGCTTTCCCGGCGCAGGGAGACATGGCGCTGCGTCGCGGTGTTGTAACCGCAATCGGTGTCATGGTGACGATATTGCTCTGGCAGTTGCTGCGGCGCTTTGATGGGAAATCGCTCGGGGTTCGTATCGTCGTGGCTGCGCTGCTGGCAGCGCCTGCGGCCCTTTTGGTCGCCGCCGCTAATTATTACGCATTTCATGTCCTCGTGCCGTGCAACTGTGACGAGGTTAGGCCCGATATTTTTGGCAATGGCCCCGATCCGACGATTACGATGGAAATCGCATCGGTGGCAATTGACCGCTATTTTTTCCTTGTAGCATGGTGCGCTGTGTATCTGGCGCTTGGCTTTGCCGGAGATGTCGGACGCGCCGAGAGACGCGCCTCAGATTTTGCACGCGCGGCACAGGCCGCAGAGCTGCGCGCGCTCCGCTATCAGGTGAACCCGCATTTCTTGTTCAACACCCTCAACTCGCTCAGCGCGCTTGTGATGCGCGGGCGGCCTGCCGAGGCTGAGGCGATGATTATGAACCTCTCGAACTTCTATCGCACGAGCCTTTCCGATGATCCGGGTGAGGATGTGCCGCTTCGTGATGAAATCTCGCTCCAACGGCTTTACCTTGATATTGAAATGATCCGCTTTCCAGAGCGTCTGTCGGTTAAGGTGGATTTGCCCGACGATTTGGCCAGTGCGGCGGTGCCAAGCCTGATTCTCCAACCGCTTGTTGAAAATGCGATCAAGCACGGCGTTTCTCAAACCAACAAACCGGTGACGATTGGCATTACTGCGAGCCGAGAGGGCGGTAACCTCATTCTCGTCGTCCAAGATAATGGACACGCCAAAACCAAACCCCCTTCAGAAAATGACCATGGCATCGGGCTTGCGAATGTGCGTGATCGATTGGCGGCGCGTTTTGGTGATGTGGCACGGCTTGAAACCCGGGTAGATGAGAATGGCTTCTCGGTAAAACTGACGCTGCCATTGGATACTCGCAATGACTGAGGCCGGAACGCTAAGCACGCTGATTGTTGATGATGAGCCACTCGCGGTCGAGCGGATGCAACTCATGTGTGCAAGCCAGCCCGCAATCCGTCTGATCGGTACCGCAAATGATGGCGGCACCGCACTGCGCCTGATTGGAGCGCTTTCACCCGATCTCATTCTGCTTGATATTGCGATGCCCGAGGTGGACGGCATCGAAGTGGCGAACCAAATCGCCGCACGCGGGGGGGCGATGCCGGCAATTATTTTTGTCACGGCATTTGATCGGTTCGCGATTGAGGCATTTGATCTTGAGGCCGTGGATTATCTGCTCAAGCCCGTCTCTTCAGACCGGCTCGCGCGCGCGGTTGAGCGCGTCGTTGAGCGGCGCAGCGCTAAGGTACCACTACCGGTAAAAAATGATTATACCCAAGAGTTTTGGGTGCCCTACCGTTCCGAACTGATCCGGATTGCGGCCTCTGATATCGAACGCATCGATGCCGAGCGCGATTATATGCGGCTGAACTTGGGCACGCGAAGCTACCTGCTTCACCAAACAATTGGTGCGCTGGAGGCCCGGCTTGATCCGACGCAGTTCATCCGGCTTCACCGCTCGGTTATTGTCCGGCGTGATCGGATCAAAGCGCTTGGCCATGATCGCGGGGGCGCGTGGTATGCTGAGTTGGTGGACGGTGAACAGGTGCGGATTGGCCGAACCTATCTTGCCAATGCCAAATTGATGGCAGGCCGCGCTCCGGGTTAAAGGCGGTGGCGAAACAGATAGGCAGGGATGAAGGCCTCTGCTCCGCCACACCTGACTGTAATATCGCGGTTTTCGCAGCGTTACTTGACCCGTTCGATCAACCGCAGCAGCGCTCGGCAAAAGGGCAATGCGCTTCGATGAACGACGAAGTCTCCCCAATCAGAGGCCTAAGCCGCCCAGCGCTTTCTGTTTGAGGATTGATTTGCCGGCTTTGGTTATAGATTTCATCAGGCCCGCTTTCTTTTTCTTGGTCTCGTTGCAGAACGCCGGTGTGGCGGCAGCGGTTGTTGCATCGGCCTGGCTGGCCTTATCGAGCACTAAAAATTCTGAAAGCGGTAGCGACTGTTCAACCGCACTGCGTGCATAGGTGATGGCAAGTGAATCGTTTTTGGTAAGGCCGAGCTTCGTCCCGCATTTCTCTTCGCCTTTTTTGAGAACCGAACTGTTGCCGAGAACGACCTTGGCGAGATCGCCAATTCCAAGCGCTGTCGCTGGCGCTGGCATCCCCGCAACGATTGTCACAGCAATGCTACCGATCAAAATTTTACGCATAACTATACCCCCATAGAATGGAGCCATGAAGCTATCACAATCTGGCCGTGACTCCAAAATTAATAACCAGCTTGTCACTCAGCGCGCAAAACGGCATAGGCTCGCACACCATTGAAACGCCTTTGGGAAAGCCGATCATCATGAAATTGCGCATTATTGTAACGCTCAAAAACGGGGTGCTTGATCCGCAGGGCAAGGCGATCCACCATGCGTTGGAAGGGCTTGGCTTTGACGGCGTCAATGATGTCCGCGCGGGGAAGCTGATTGAACTTGATGTGGCCGACGATAGTAGTGACAGCACGATTGATGAAATGTGCCGTAAACTGCTCGCTAACACCGTCATCGAAAATTACCGGATCGAGCGGGTCTAGGCGATGAAATCTGCGGTCATTGTTTTTCCGGGATCAAATTGTGATCGTGATCTTGCGGTCGCGCTACAAAATGTGAGCGGTAGTGCGCCGGTGATGGTATGGCACCGTGAAACTGTGCTCCCTGACGGGGTTGATCTGATCGCGGTTCCGGGCGGCTTTTCGTACGGCGATTATCTGCGTTCAGGCGCAATGGCCGCACGGTCACCGATTATGCGTGCTGTGGTTGAAGCCGCAGAGCGTGGCGTGTTCGTGCTGGGCATTTGCAATGGCTTCCAGATTTTGACCGAGGCGGGGCTGCTCCCCGGTGCGCTGATGCGTAACGCGGGGATATCCTTTGTCTGCCGTGATGTGCCACTTACGGTCGCCAATGCCGAGTCGGCTTTCACCAGTCACTATCAGGCTGATGAGGCCGTCAGTTTTCCAGTCGCGCATCATGACGGCAATTATTTCGCCGGAGCCGAAACGCTCGCGCGGATCGAAGGCGATGGCCGCGTAGCATTTCGCTACGCAGCACCTGTCAACGGTTCGGCGAACGACATAGCGGGCCTGCTCAATGATGCGGGCAATGTCCTTGGCATGATGCCACACCCCGAACGCATGATCGAGCCAGCGCACGGCGGCAGCGATGGCCGCCGTCTGTTTGAAGCGTTGATCGCAGTCTGAAGATCAGTGAAGCTTAAGCGCTTCCTTGATCTTCAATTTCTGTTTTTTGAGTTGGGCGAGTATCGCGCTATCAGGAGATGGTCGCCGAAGCTCGTCGGCGATACGCTGGTCAAGTCCGGCGTGTTTGGTTTCAAGGGCAAGAGCGTGAGACGATTCCATTCGCGAGTCTCCTTGAGATGTGAGAGTTATATTAAATCACAAGTTTCAGCCTATGTCTCTCCCAGAATTATAAAATTATGACCAAATGGGATGGAGTGTTTCCACAAAGGGGTAAGCACAGAATTATGAGCATTGAAAACAAGGACATCATTCTGCGTCTGGCGTTGATCAGAAGCGAGCATGGCGATCTTGATGCCGCTATCGCTGCGCTGATTGAACAGGGTGTGCCCGATCAGTTGCAGCTCGCGCGCCTCAAAAAGCGTAAGCTGTTGCTCAAGGACGAAATTATGATGCTGGAGAGCGAACTTGTCCCCGATATCATTGCCTAGTCCCGAAAAAGAACATTAATGCCGCACTGAGCAGTTTTCGTTGTCGGCGCATTGTGGCATAATATAGCGCAATGTCAGTCAGCCCCGCCCCTGCGGTCACCGCCAAGGTGATCAACGCGCTGTATATCGAAGCGATGGTGCTGGCTGATGAAGCGAGGGCTTATTTCGATCTGCACAGTCGCGATAGCCGCAACCGGATGACGCCGCTCCAGCGCGTTGGATTTTCGTGCGAGTCTTTGAAAGTAACGACGCGGCTGATGCACGTTGTCGCGTGGTTGCTCACCCAGCGCGCACTGGCCGAAAACGCCCCTTCGGTTGACGTGTCACGTTCGCAACGATTGGGCAATGTCGCCCAAAGCGAGGTTGAAAGCACATCGCAGCTACCGATCGAAGCACAGCAACTGATTGCGGCGAGCGTTGAACTTTATGCCCGCGTCAAATGGCTTGAGGACGAGTTAGTGAGCGAAGAGACCAAACTCAGCCCCGCGCGCCGCCTGCAATCAAGGCTTATGGAAGCCTTTTAATCAATCGCCCTCGCCCGCTTCGGGTGAAAAATATTTATCAAATTTGCCAGCTTCGCCTTTATGCTCATCGGCATCAGCGGGGGCTTCACGGCTCTTGGTGATATTGGGCCAGTCAGCCGAGAATTTATTGTTCAGCTCAAGCCACTGCTCAAGGTTGCTCTCGGTATCGGGCAGAATCGCTTCGGCGGGGCACTCTGGCTCACACACGCCGCAATCAATGCACTCGCTCGGGTTGATGACGAGCATATTCTCGCCTTCATAAAAGCAGTCGACCGGGCATACTTCCACACAGTCCATATATTTGCATTTGATACAGGCTTCAGTCACCACATAAGTCATCGTGCATTGCTCCAGAGATCTTTGATCGGGGTTATAATCAGTCTGTGTCCACGTCAATCTCTTGTGCAGTTGAAAGATTAACATAGCAGGTTCTGGTTTCGGCAGGCGGCCCGCGTCGTAACGGCAGTGCCAAAATCTGGATAATATAAACCCGGCCGGCAATCGCGATGGTGAGCGTTGATCCAACCGCAACATCTTGGTGCACAGTCATGACTGTGCGGCCATTTATGCGCGGGTTGCCACCAACGACCAGCGCTTGCGCTTTGCTCCTGCTTTTGGCGAAGCGTGCAAAATAAAGGAATTTATCGAGCCTCAGCCGCCGCTCCGTTTATGGCTGTGTCGCCAGCAAATAGGTTTGGCGCAGCGTATCAATTGGTTTTAATCCATCGGCGGCTTCATAATGCCAGAATGTCCAGCCGTTACAGCTTGGCGCGCCCTGCACCGTTGCACCGAGTTTATGGATTGACCCCGAATCGTCGCCGATCAACACCGAACCATCGGCGCGGATATTTGCCTTCCATCGGCGCTTGATGTCGCAGATCATTGTGCCGGGCTGAATATAGCCGGTTTCAACCAACGTCCCGAACGCAACTCTTGGTGCGGCGGTTGGCGATTGCATCGTTTTAACCGTTGATTCGTCGAGCGGAAGTGCTGCGGCAATCCGTTCCTTGGCGACGTCAACATAGGTCGCATCGCGTTCAATCCCGATGAAGCGGCGTTGCAGCCGTTTGGCAACCGCACCCGTCGTTCCTGTTCCGAAGAACGGATCAAGCACGATATCGCCGGGCTTGGTGCAGGCAAGGAGGATGCGGTAGAGCAGCGCCTCGGGCTTTTGCGTCGGATGCGCCTTGGTGCCGCCGCGCTTGATCCGCTCAGTTCCCCCGCAAATCGGGAAGCTCCAGTCCGAACGCATTTGCAGTTCGTCATTGAGCGTCTTCATCGCGCGGTAGTTGAAGGTGTAGCGCGCGTCTTCGCCCTTTGAGGCCCAGATCAGCGTTTCATGCGCGTTGGTGAAGCGTGTGCCCTTGAAATTGGGCATTGGATTGGCCTTACGCCAGATGATGTCATTGAGGATCCAGAAACCCGTATCCTGCAGCACAGCGCCGCAGCGGAAGATATTATGATAGCTACCGATCACCCACAAAGTGCCATTGGGTTTGAGGATCCGTCGCGCCTGCTCCATCCACGCCTTGGTGAAGGCATCATAGATCGCGTTGCTGTCAAACTTGTCCCAATCATTATCAACCGCATCAACGCGGCCACCCTCGGGGCGATACAAATCACCGCCAAGTTGGAGATTATAAGGCGGGTCAGCAAAGACCATATCGACGCAAGCATCGGGAAGCGAAGCCATTGCCGTGATGCAATCATCCATCAAAATCTGGTCAAGCGGCAGCGGCTTTGCACCGGTTAAATCCGCCTTCTTTACGCGTTCCAAAACACCCATAATTAACCCCAAAACCAGACAAGCCCCATACCTGAGTCAAGGAGAGTTCACAGTCAAGTCATAGGGTTAATCAAAATAGTTAACAAAACCGTTAACCTTTTTAGAACGAAGCATGTCCCCCACGAGATATGGTTTTGATTTGGGGTTCTGGACTCAATTGCTTGTGGTGTGGCGCGTTTGACTCACACTGCGAAAAAATGTTGGGCGACGGGCGCAAAGCTCCTCCGGTGGAGCGGGGTTGGCCCCAACGCCTTGAGCGCGGCCATATGAACCGCAGCGCCATACCCCTTATTTGAGGCCCAGCCGTATCCGGGATATTCGGCATCCGCCGCGATCATGATCCGGTCGCGATGTTCCTTGGCGATGATGCTGGCGGCAGAGATGCAGGGGTGGATCGCGTCGCCGCCAATGATTGCCTCGGCGCTATAGTGCCATTTGGGCAAGCGGTTGCCATCAACGAGAATGTGGAAGGGGTGGACGCCCTCTAACTGCTGGCAGAGCGCCTCAACCGCGCGCGTCATTGCGAGGAAGGTCGCCTGAAGGATGTTGATTGCATCAATCTCTTGTGGCGAGGCCATACCAATGCCAACCTGACAGGTGCTGAATATCTCTGCCTCAAGCACCGCGCGGCGTTTGGCCGAGAGCTTCTTGCTGTCATCAAGGCCGATGATGGGTGTTGCGCCAAGGATCACCGCCGCCGCGACGACCGGCCCGGCAAGCGGGCCTCTGCCTGCCTCATCAACGCCTGCGATCAAACCCGCCACGGCGGATAGCGGCGGTTTTCGCCAGCATGATAGAGGCAGATGATATTGCCATGCGGATCGCGCAGACGCCCCTCGCGCCAGAGCCAGCTTTCGTGCGTAGGCATTTGGTCAAAGACGAGACCTTGCGCCACGAGTTCGGCTACCCAATCGTCAAGCCGGGCGCTTTCGAAATAGAGCGTGGTTGCGCTTGAGGCGGCGGCTCCGCCATGGATTGACAATGTGGTGCCGCCGCTCGTTTCAAATCGGGCATAGCCATTGCCAGGGCTATCAACAATCTGGCGCAGCCCGAGCGCCTTATAGAAGGCAACCGATACAGCATAATCACTGCTGCCAAGCGTAATTTGATTGAGCAGCGGAGCCGCACCTAGCGCATCAGCGCGCACTGAGCCTTGCCCCATCGGGCCGTGTCCGCTTCCAAGCCTTGGCGCGCCGTGCAACGCCAGCCGCACAAACTGCCGCGCCTGCGCGATAGCCTCTACCAATTCCACTTTCTGCCCGAGGAGGCAGGCAATCGCACTGGCAAGCGTGCAGCCGGTGCCGTGCGTGCTCGTCGTATCAATCCGCGTGCCAGCCCAGCGTGCGATTTCGCGTGTCTGGCTAACCAGCCGGTCAATGATCATGTCGCCCTCGCTGTGGCCGCCTTTGATCAGCGTCGGGCCAAAGAGTGCGGCCTTGCCGCCAAGCGCTTCAAGTTCGGGCAGATTGGGCGTCGTGAGTGTCGCAATCCGCATCAGCCGTTCAAATGCTGCAATTGTATCGCCATCAGCGAGCACCGATCCACTGGTCGCAATCATCACAGGATCAAAGATGATTGGCACGCTCAGGCGCTCCAACCGTTCGGCCACCGCATTAGCCGTCTCTGCCGAACCAATCATCCCGATCTTGATCGCGTCAACGCCGATATCGCTGACCACTGAATCGATTTGCGCGATCACCATCGCGGTCGGCACCAAGTGAACCGCTTGCACTCCAAGCGTATTCTGCGCGGTAATCGCGGTGATTGCCGTCATTGTATGGCCGCCGAGCATCGTAACGGTTTTGACATCCGCCTGTATGCCAGCGCCGCCGCCACTATCTGAGCCAGCAATAATCAATATGCGCGCGGTCATGCTTTGAATGAGCGGATCTTCGAAGCGGGAAAGGCTTCAAGCTTGTCCTTCGCGCGCGTTGGCCGGTCGGTCAGTTCGCCGCCGCAATTGGGGCAGCGTTCGGCGAGCGCATCGGTGCATTCGGCGCAGAAAGTGCATTCAAACGAACAGATAAACGCGCCGCCCGCTTCGGCAGGCAGATCAACGCCGCAGCGTTCACAGTCGGGCCGCATTTTGAGCATCAGGCCGCCGCTTCTTTCACGGCATCGCAGATCGCATCGACCACGCGGGTGACTTGTGCGGCATCATCACCCTCGGCCATCACGCGGATCACCGGCTCGGTGCCTGACGGGCGGATGACGAGGCGGCCGGTGCCGTTTAGCTCAGCCTCGGCGTCGGCAATCACGCTTTTGACTGCCGCCGCTTCGAGCGGTTTGCCACCGGCGAACCGGACATTTTTAAGTAGTTGCGGCACCGGCTCAAACTGGTTGAGCACGTCGCTTGCCGGCTTATTCTGTCGCACAATCTCGGCCAGCACCTGAAGCGATGCGACGAGGCCGTCGCCCGTGGTTGCATAGTCGGTCAATATCATATGGCCTGACTGTTCACCGCCGACATTGAACTCGCCCTGCCGCATCCGCTCAAGCACATAACGGTCGCCAACCGCCGTGCGTTCAAGCGTGAGGTCAGCCGCCTTCAAACACCGCTCTAGCCCGAGGTTGGACATTACCGTGGCGACAACGCCGCCGCCGCGCAATTTGCCTGCGGTGGCCCAGCTTTTACCGATCAGCGCCATGATCTGATCGCCGTCAATCACCTTGCCATGTTCATCAACGATGATCAGCCGGTCAGCATCACCGTCCAGCGCGATGCCGATATCCGCGCCACTCGCGACGACCGTTTCCTGAAGCAGTTCAGGCGCGGTCGATCCGCATTTTTCATTGATGTTGATGCCATTGGGGGTGACGCCAATCGCAATCGTTTTGGCACCAAGCTCCCACAATGCGGAAGGGGCAACCTGATAGGCCGCGCCATTGGCGCAATCAATAACGATCTTGAGGCCATCGAGCCGCAGATCTTCGGGAAAGCAGGATTTGGCGAAATGGATATAGCGCCCGCGCGCATCCTCCACCCGGCGCGCACGGCCAATTTTTGCCGACGCCACGAGTTCGGGCTCGCCTGCCAGCAGCGCCTCAATCTCGCGCTCGTCAGCATCGGAAAGTTTGTAGCCATCGGGGCCGAACAGTTTGATGCCATTATCATAATAAGGATTGTGGCTTGCCGAAATCATCACGCCCAAGTCAGCGCGCATCGAACGCACCAGCATAGCGACCGCAGGCGTCGGCATCGGCCCGACCTGAACCACGTCCATGCCAACGCTGGTAAAGCCGGCAACCAGCGCGTTTTCGATCATATAGCCCGAAAGCCTTGTATCCTTGCCAAGGACAATGCGGTGGCGGTGATCACCGCGCACAAAATGCGCGCCCGCCGCCATGCCGATCTTCATCGCCATTTCTGCGGTCATTGCGCCTGTGTTGGTGCGCCCCCTGATCCCGTCAGTTCCGAAAAATTTGCGGCTCATACTCGTTCTCACCCTTACGCACTACTTGGCAACGCTTTGCGCTAATCAGTATCAAAACGGAAGCAAATTAACCATTAACCGCCAGTTCAGTGCGCGGTTTCTAACACTCACCATGTATTAGGAAAAGGAGTATCACCATGTTCAAATCCCCCCATCGTTCGGCAGCACTCTTCGCAGCGTCAGCATTGTTGCTCAGCGCAACCGCTGCAAACGCAATCGAGGCAGGCAAAACCGCCGCCGTGCAAGCGCCGGTCTTGGCGGTGCAAGATGATGGTGCGCGCAGCGGCGGTGGCTTCCTTGGCAATATCTTTGGCTGTCAGGCAAGTGGCAGCAAACAGGAAATCGGCGCAGCCATCGGCGGCGTTGCGGGCGGCCTGCTTGGCAATCGCATCGCCGGGCGAAACAGCCGTACATTTGGCACCGTGCTTGGCGGCGTCCTTGGTGCAGCAGGCGGATCGGTGCTTGGCTGCAAGCTCCAGAAAAATGATCGCGCCAAGGCCGAGCGCGCGCTTGAAAATGCCGTCGCCACCAACCAGAGCCAGTCATGGGAAAACGCCGAAACTGGCGCGTCAGGCCGCGTTGAGGTTGGCCAATCCGCCAGTGGTGCGGCGCTGTCTGACATTAAATTCGCCAACGGTGTTGAGCCAGCGGACGGCTATGACCGGGTGAACGGTGCGTTCGTTTCAACCAGCAGCGCCAATATTCGCAGTGCGCCTGGCACCAATGCAAAGATTATTGGAAAGCTTGCCAGCGGGCAGAATGTCTGGGTGCCCGCCTCGGTTTCAGGCACGCCTTGGATGCTGATTTCAAGCGGTGGCGTTGGTCAAGGCTATGTCTCCTCAGCCCTCCTAAAGCGCGCCGCGATCAATACGGCGGCGGCAGGCTGCAAATCAATTCGCCAGACCGTATCGACCGCAAATGGTGCGACTGAATCCGAAAATCTCCAAGCCTGTAAGGGCAAGGATGGCCAGTGGGTGGTGATGCGGGTTTGAGTTCACAAATGCTACCCGCCCTGAGGGCACACTGAAAACTGGTTGGCAGGAGTGTCAATTATGTTCACAGTGATTACATAATGTCAGACGCTGGTAACACTAAGTCCGAAAAACGTGCCTATCACCACGGTGATCTTCGCGCGGCGTTGATTGAAACCGGGATGCGGCTGATTGAATTTAGCGACGCTGATCGGCTAAGCCTCCGCGAAGTGTCGCGCGAGGTGGGGGTGAGCGCCGCCGCCGTCTATCGCCATTTTCCTGATAAGGATGCCTTCCTTGCTGCGCTTGCCGAGGAAGGGCTTGACCGTTTGGGCGCGGCGCAGCGGCAGGCAGCGGCAGAGGCGGGCTACGGCGCGCAAGGCTTCAACGCATCGGGGCGGACGTATGTGCGGTTCGCGCTTAAACATCCAGCACTGTTCAAAATGATCATGTCACATACGCCGCAGATTGATCATTTTGCAGCCGATGCAACAAGCGTTTCAAGCCCTATGCGCTGGTTGCGCAGCAGCGTCGCCGCACTTGCCCCCGAAGGAACCTCGCCTGAGCAGCTGCGCAGCGCTGCACTGCGCGCATGGTCAAAGGTTCACGGCCTCACGATGCTGATACTTGACGGGCAAATCGCGGCTGATGACGGTGTGATTGAGGCAGTGATTGATGGACGCGATATCTGGCCTGAGACCAAAGCGCAATCAATCACGCAATAGCCGTGTTGAGCGTCTCCACTGCCTCCACATAGTCCTCCATGAAAGTCTGGACGACAGCACGGGCTGAGGTGACGCTTTCGACCAGCCCGACGCCCTGCCCCACGAAATAGGTGACGAGTTCGCGCGCGGCTTCGTTGCCGCTTGCCGCCACCTTGTCGGCGCGGCGCAGGGCGGGTTCGCTGATCAGCGACTGGAACGGCATTGGCAGCGCACCGGGCGAATCCGGCCCTTCCCACGCATCGGTCCATGCCGATTGCAATTGCCGTGAATATTTGCCCGTCCGCCCTTTGGAGCGGACGGTATCGCGTGAGCGCGCGGCGACCATTTTCTCGCGGAAAATCTCGGTCGTTTCGCTTTCGGTGGTCGCCAGCCAGACCGAGCCCGTCCATGCGCCCGCCGCCCCCATCGCCATGCACGCGGCCATTTGCGCGCCAGTCATAATCCCGCCCGCCGCCAGCACCGGCACATCATGGCCCGCGGCTTTGAGCGCGCGCACAACTTCGGGGATCAGGACAAGCGTTGACACTTCGCCGCAGTGTCCGCCAGCCTCGCCACCCTGGGCAACGATCACATCGCAGCCCGCTCCTGCGAGTCGCAGCGCATGTTCTTTGGCTCCGGCAAGCGCGCCAACGGGGACATTATGCGCGCGTCCCATCGCAATCATCGCAGGCGGCGGCACGCCAAGCGCATTGACGATCATCTTGATCGGGTGATTGAAGGCGACGCGGAGCAACTCCATCGCCTCTTCGGGCCAGAAAGGCGGTGGCGCATTATCATCGCGGCGCGCGGTGGTGCCCGCCGGCTCAACACCGTGGCGGCTGAGCAGATTGTCGACGAAATCCTTGTGCGCTTGCGGGATACGCTTGGCGAGGCTCCCTGATGTTACCCCTTTTTCCTGCGCGATGCCGAGATTTTCGGGGATGAGCACGTCAATCCCGTAAGGCTTGCCGTCAACATGGGCGTCAATCCAGGCAAGCTCTACCTCAAGTTGTTCGGGGTTAAACGCGGTTGCGCCGAGCACGCCAAAGCCGCCTGCTTTGCTGACCGCCGCCACGACATCGCGGCAATGCGAAAAGGCGAATAGCGGAAATTCGATGCCGAGCGTCTGGCAAAGTTTTGATGTCATGGATTGTCTCTCCCCAATGACTGTGTATCACCGCACGCGAAGAGGAAAAGCGTAAATGTCCAAAACCCTGATCATCTTTTTAGCGCTTGTTGGCGGTTTGCTGATTGGCATTGCGGTCAGCGGTGCCAGCCAAGCCATCGCAATCGCCGATGTGATTGGCGCGCTCTGGCTCAATGCCATGCGGATGACGGTGATCCCGCTGGTGGTTGCGCTGCTAGTGACGGGAATTGTCCAGACCGCTGCGGCGGCACGCGCCGGGCGTCTGGCAGCACGCGCAGTCATCATGATGATGATAATCCTCTGGTGCTCCTCAATCATGGCGGCGCTAATGATGCCGGTCTTGCTCGGCCTCTTTCCAATGCCGGCGGGTTCAGGCGAAGTGCTCCGTGCTGCGCTTGCCGAGGTTCCTGCGCAGGAAGGCGGCATCCCCCCAATCGGCGATTTCCTCCGCGCGATGATCCCGACCAACCCGATTGCAGCGGCGGCGAGTGATGCAATCCTGCCACTGATTGTTTTTACCACCGCCTTTGCCTTTGCGGTGACCAAGCTTGAGCCCATCAAACGGGCCAGCATTGGCGGCTTTTTTGAAGCGATTGCCGATGCGATGGTGATCATCATTAACTGGGTTTTGGCGCTTGCCCCAATTGGCGTATTCGCGCTCGCTTTCGTTGTCGGCGCAAAAGCCGGTGCCGAAGCATTCGGCGCGCTCGCCCATTATGTTATCATCCTGTCAGCGCTCGGTGTAATTATCTGGATCGCATCATTCCTGCTTGCACGTTTTGGAGGGGGTACGGGTTTTGTTACTTTCTTCCGCGCGGCAATGCCCGCCCAAGCCGTCGCTATTTCAACGCAAAGCTCGCTCGCCTCGCTCCCGGCAATGGTCAAAGGCGTCAAGGATTTGGGCGTGCCCGATTCGACGGCCGATATGACTTTGCCGCTCGCTGTCGCCATTTTTCGTGCGACCGGCCCCGCAATGAACCTCGGCGTCGCGCTTTATATTGCGCATTGGTACGGCATTGAACTTGGCCCGGCGCAGCTTGCCGCCGGAATTGCGGCAGGAGCAATTACAACGCTAGGCGCGGTTAGCCTGCCGGGTTCAGTCAGCTTTGTTAGCTCGATTGCGCCGATTTGCCTGGCGCTTGGTGCGCCGATTGAACCGCTGGGACTGCTCATCGCGGTTGAGACATTCCCTGACATTTTTCGCACGCTCGGGAATGTCACGATGGACATGGCGTTAGCCAAGACTGTAGCCAAGGTCACAGACTCAGGCTAAACTTGTGCTGTAGTCACGCCGGTGTATGGCTAGTTTGTGTGCCGACTCAACACGGAGCTGACCCAATGATACGCAAAATCGTTGTTCTGATTGCCCTTGCCGGGCTTATCGGAGCGTGGGCGTTTAGCGGAATACTATTCCCGACAGAACCGATGCAATCGGCTCAAGTGAAGGTGCGCGATGGCGATACGCTTACGATGATGAGTAAGGACGTGCGCCTTTACGGTATTGATGCCCCGGAATATAAGCAAATTTGCCGAAATAACGCTGGAAAAGACTGGCCCTGCGGGGATGTTGCGCGCCAGAAACTGGCTGCGATTATCGGCAATTCAGAGGTTGTTTGTGAGCCCAAAGCAACCGATAAATATAATCGGACGATCGCGACATGCAGCACGTTGACCGTTCCCGATATCGCGCTGGCGCTTGTTGAAGTAGGGCTGGCCGCCAACGGTGTTGATGGCAGCGAAGGCCCCTATGCCGTGAGCGAATCACTCGCGCAGGTTGAAAAAATAGGTATCTGGTCTGGCCCGTTTATGACGCCGGCTGATTGGCGCAGGGCTAACCCCCGTGAGAATGCCGAGGCACCAAATCTGCAAGGAAAATCATGAAATATCGCACGCTTGGTCAAGGGCTAAAGGTTTCGGCAATCGGCATTGGGTGTATGCCGATGATCAAGGGCGGCAACATCACTTATGGTGCCGATGCTGACCCGGATGAAGCGATCAAGACGATTCACCGCGCGATTGATTTGGGTGTTACCTTTTTTGATACAGCCCAAATCTATGGCCCGTTCCAGAATGAGGAATTGGTTGGCGAAGCAATCAAGGGCAAGCGTGACGGGTTGGTCATCGCGACCAAATTCGGCTTTCGCTTCGATGGCAACCGGATTGTCGGGGTTGATGGCTCGCCTGCCAATGCGCGCGCAGCGATTGAAGGATCACTCAAGCGGCTTGGTATCGATACGATTGATCTGTTTTATCAGCACCGGGTTGATCCATCAGTGCCGATTGAAGAGACCGTTGGCGGGATGGCGGAGCTGGTTAAAGAAGGTAAAGTCCGCCACATCGCGCTGTCCGAAGCTGGCCCCGATACGCTGCGCCGTGCTGCTGCTGTCCATCCGATTACGGCGCTGCAATCCGAATATTCGTTGTGGGAACGAGATGTAGAGGAAGAAATTCTGCCGGTCTGCCGCGCGCTCGGGATTGGTTTTGTTCCCTATTCGCCGCTTGGTCGCGGTTTTCTGACGGGCGCGTTCAAATCACTGGATGACCTTCCCGAAAATGATTGGCGGCGCAATGATCCGCGTTATTCAGGCGATAATTTCGCTGAAAACCTCAAGATTGTAGAGGTTGTCCGCAGCGTTGCCGATGCACACGGAGTAACACCTGCACAGATCGCGCTCGCATGGTTGCTGGCGCAAGGTGACGATATTGTGCCGATCCCCGGCTCCAAACGCCGCGTGACGATGGAGGATAGCGTTGCTGCAGCCGATGTTGTCCTCACCGCCGCAGATATTGCGACGCTGAATGCCGCCGCCCCCGTTGGTGCCACCGCTGGCCCGCGTTACGGCGAGGTGGGGATGAAGATGGTGCGGCTTTAACGCTTCTCTTGACGAGTATATCAGGTTATCGCGCGCGGATGCGCTATCCCTATTTATTGCTCGCTTTATTCCCAGCCGTTGCTCATGCTGCGGGCGGCGAGATCGTTGTTACCGGGCGGGCGCTTCCCGATGCACGCGGCGACGCGGTCTATAGCAGTGTTATTATTGATCGCACGCGGCTGAACGGCGTTGCAAGCGGACGTGCCGAAGATGTGCTGCGCGATGTTGCCGGGCTTCAGCAATTTCGCCGCAGCGATTCGCGTTCTGCCAATGCCACGGCGCAGGGGGTGACGCTACGCGGGCTTGGCGGCAATGCCTCAAGCCGTGCGCTGGTGCTGCTCGACGGGGTGCCGCAGGGGGATCCGTTTGGCGGATCGGTAACGTTCCCGGCGCTTAATCTTGCACGGATTGGCACGATTCAAGTGATGCGCGGTGGTGGTTCGGGCGTCGCAGGGGCGGGCGCGCTCGCAGGGACAATATCGCTTTCAAGCATTGGCCCTGAAACTTCAGAATCAAGCGTCGCGCTTGCCTATGGCAGTCGCGATGCTATCGAAGCGGGTGGGGTTGTCAGCGGTACGCTTGGTAGCGGTTTTGCTTTTATCGCCGCCAATTATGCACGCGGCGATGGCTTCATCCCGATTATCACCCGCCAACGCGGTGCGGTTGACCGGCCCGCGCGCTATGAGCAGGCGAGCCTTGCTGCGCGCGCGGTTGTGCCCATCGGTGATACCGAACTTCAGGCAAGTTTGAGCGGCTTTACCGACTGGCGTGATCGCGGGCTTGCCTTCACCCGCAATGGCAGCGAAGGGGCCGACGCAAGCCTGCGTTTGGTTAATGCTGGGCGCTGGGCATGGGAAGCACTTGCCTATGTGCAATTGCGTGCCTTTATGAGCCAGGCATCAAGTGTGGATGCGGCGCGGGCGGCGTCAACGCAAACGCTTGACCAATATAATATCCCTTCAACGGGGATCGGCGCGCGATTTGAGCTGCGCCCACCAGTGCCAGAAAACATCGAATTGCGAATCGGCGGCGATGCACGGCGCGTGAACGGAACCACGCGTGAATTCTTCACCTTTGTTGCCGCTGCGCCAACGCGCGGTCGGATTGCAGGCGGGGAGAATGACACGATTGGCGCCTTTGCCGAAACCAGCGCGACATTCGGCCCGCTCACCCTCACCGGCGGTGGGCGGATCGATTTTTACACGATCCGTGATGGCCGTTTACTTGAAAACACCCTCGGCACCGGCGCTGCGCTCCGTAATGACCGCTTTGCCACGCGGCGCGGCAATGAGCCGACTGCACGCGCCGGAATCGCTTATGCGCTGACGCCAACGCTCAGCCTGCGCAGCGCGGCCTATCTCGGCTGGCGCTTGCCAACGCTCAACGAATTATACCGGCCCTTTCGCATTGGTGCCGATGCAACGGGCGCGAATGCCACGCTCAAGACCGAACGTGTGCGCGGGGTTGAGGCGGGGGTTGGCTGGAAGCCGACCGATGGCGCGAAACTCAGCGCAACGCTTTTCACCAACCGGCTTGAAGACGCCATCGCCAACGTCACGGTTGCCCGTGGTCCCGGCACGTTTCCCGGTGTTGGCTTTGTGAGTGCAGCAGGGGTTTTTCGCCAGCGACAAAACCTTGATGCAATTCGTTCAAACGGGTTTGAAATTGATGCAGGCGTCACGGTGGGCGATTGGCGCGCGCAGGCAAGCTATGCCTATACCGATGCAGTGGTGCGCAGCAGCGGGATTGCTGCCAACCTTAACGGACTTCGCCCTGCTCAAGTTGCGCGCCACAATGCCAGTGCGACGCTTGGTTGGCAGGGCGCTTCGCTTACCGCGCGTTATGTCGGCCCACAGTTTGAAGATGATCAAAATCTCCGCCGCTTGCGCAGTGCAGTGACGCTTGACGGTGCTCTGAACCTCCCGCTCATGCGCGGTCTCGCTTTGTCGCTGCGCGCCGAAAACATCACCAACAGCCGGATTGAGGCCGGGGTGAGCGCTTCAGGAGTGATCGAACGCGCAAGCCCGCGCGCATTTTGGTTTGGTTTGCGGTGGGCCGATAAGCGGTAAATTCTCCATTCACGCAAAGAGGAATAGCTTTTCATCACGGGAGATTCGTCTCCTGCCTTTGTGCCAGTGATTATCTGTATTTGGTCAAGGAGAATGATGATGCGTAAATATCTGCTCGCGGCGCTTGCTGCTCTGTCTGCCGCTTCGCTCACTGCCCCTGCCGAAGCGTCAAGCGGCATATTTATAACATATGGCTCAGGCTATGGTTACGGCTATCGCGGTGACTATTATGATGGCTATCGAGGACATTATAATCGCGGTTATCGGGGGAATTATTATTACGACGATTATTATTATCGCCCGCGTTACCGGGGCTATCGCAGCTATCGGGGGCACCGTGACGATCGGCGTTTCTATCGCTATCGCCATGATGATCGTCGGGGTTATCGCGGAAAGCGTTACCGGCGCAGCTATTAGTGGTTTCTGTGTTTGATTGGCGAAGTGATCGGCCTATATCGGTCACTTCGCTGACCTTTTACATAAAGGCTTACTTATGCTGCGTTTCACCTGCTTTGCTTGTCGGCACGTTGCTTTCCGCAGCCCCGGCCAGCGCAAAAATCATTGAGTATCGCGCTGATTTGAACGGCCAATCGCGGACAATCAGCACGGGTTCCTCAGCGCGAGCCAATGCCTTTATCAGCGTTGAAACAGCAAAGAAAACCCTCGCGATCAGGCTCAATGTCGTCGGCCTTTCGGTCGATTCGTTATGGGATAAGCTGGTGAAGTCAACGGCTTGGTTGTGAAGATGGCGAAGTAGGCCGCGTGACACGAATTTACTGCGCCCGCAGTCCAAACTGCGCTAAGCTATGCGTAAGCACGACATACAAGAGGAAAATCCAATGGCAAAATCACAGAAAAAATCGAGCAAAGAAACGCGCAAACCCAAAGCCGACAAAGGCCCAAAAGCCAACGCCTCAAACCCAAGCACCAAGCAGGGCGCGGTAGGGATTGTAACGATTAAGGGGTGAGGGGTTTACCCCTTCCCTACCACGCTCTCTGGCAAATCCTTGTTAAACACCCGCTGGTAATATTCAGCGACCATTGTGCGTTCCTGCTCATCGCATTTGTTGAGGAAGCTTAGGCGGAACGCGAAGCCGACATCTTTGAAGATTGCGGTGTTTTGCGCCCAAGTGATCACGGTGCGCGGGCTCATTACGGTTGAGATATCGCCGTTCATAAAGCCTTGGCGGGTGAGATCGGCGACCTTGACCATGCTCGCGACGGCGGCGGCATCGCTGCCTTCGGCCTTCGCCAGCACAATTTCGGCCTCAACTTGGGCGGGCAGATAATTCAAGCCGACGACGATGTTCCACCTATCCATCTGGCCTTGGTTGATCTGCTGCGTGCCGTGATACAGCCCGCTGGTATCGCCCAGACCAACGGTGTTGGCGGTGGCAAACAGGCGGAAGAACGGGTTGGGCCGGATCACGCGGTTTTGATCGAGCAGCGTCAGCTTGCCCTCGGTTTCAAGCACGCGCTGGATCACGAACATCACGTCGGGCCGCCCCGCATCATATTCGTCAAACACCAAAGCCGTCGGCGTTTGTAGCGCCCAAGGGAGCAAGCCTTCACGAAATTCAGTCACCTGCACCCCGTCACGCAGGACGATGGCATCGCGCCCGATGAGGTCAATCCGGCTGATATGCGCGTCGAGATTGATGCGGATGCACGGCCAGTTGAGCCGCGCGGCGACTTGCTCAATATGCGTTGATTTTCCGGTACCGTGATAGCCCTGCACCATCACCCGGCGGTTGTGCGCAAAGCCCGCACAAATCGCGAGCGTGGTATCGGGATCAAAGACATAGTTCGCGTCAAAATCGGGGACGCGTTCATCGGCTTCGCTGAATTTGGGCACCATCATGTCCGAATCAATCCCGAACGCTTCGCGCACGCCGATCATCTGGTCAGGCGCTTCAAGCACTGTTGCGGTGCGGCTGTCGGGCTGAATATTGGGAATGTTGGTCATGGATGCGTTTCCGTTAGCATAAGCATTTGCCATAAGCGGAGCCACGCCCCAAGTGCAAGCGCTGAACAAGGCGCTTTGACATATACTAACCGGTGACTAGGTTCATGCTGTGAGAGAGGGCGTCGGGATTTTATTGATCCCGATGGGCATGTAAGTGGAAAATGGGCATGGCATATATTGACGGTTTTGTGATTGCCGTTCCCAAGGCGAACAAGCAAAAATTCATTGACCACGCAACTGTATCAGACAGTATGTGGATCGAAATGGGCGCGCTTCGCGTTGTTGAAGGCTTGGGCGGTTTTGCGCCCGCCGTTGATATGGAAGGAGATTGATAATGGCAAACGCACATGGTGATTTCATCTGGTATGAGTTGCTGACTTCTGACGCAGATGCAGCGGCGGATTTCTATGGCAAGGTCATTGGCTGGAGCTTTGCTGATTCAGGGCAGTCCGGCATGGACTACCGGCTGTTTTCCTCAAGTGCCGCTCCGGTCGGCGGGCTGATGGCGATCAATTCAGAGATGAAAGCGGGCGGTGCCCAACCGGCGTGGCTGGGCTATATCGGGGTTGATGATGTTGATGTATCAGCGGCACGGATCAAGGCGGCGGGCGGCGCAATCCATATGGAACCGAAGGATATTCCAGATGTTGGTCGCTTTGCGATGGTCGCCGATCCGCAAGGCGTGATGTTTTTCATTATGAAGGGTGCATCGGACGAACCAAGCCTGAGCTTTGCCAGCGAAACCCCCGAAAATGGCCACTGTGCGTGGAATGAGCTTTCGACCACCGATACTGCAGGCGCAGTTGACTTCTACAGCGGCCAATTCGGATGGAAGCAGGAAGGCGAGATGGACATGGGGCCGATGGGCAAATATTTATTCCTCCATCACGGGCCCGGAATGATCGGCGCGGTTATGCCCAAAATGCCCGCGATGCCGGTTCCGGCCTGGACCTATTATTTCCGTGTGCCCGATATCGATACGGCGGTGGAAGCGATAAAGGCGCACGGCGGCACCATCCTGCAAGAGCCCACCGAAATTCCTGGCGGCGATTATAGCATGAACGCGCTTGATCCGCAGGGGGCCGCGTTCGCCCTCGTCGGTGCACGACAATAGTGAGGATAAGCAGGATATGAGCAAAGCAACGCTGTGTCTGTGGTATAACCACAATGCCGAAGAGGCCGCCAATTTCTACGCGGAGACATTTCCTGATAGCGCGGTGGGGCAAATCCACCGCGCCCCGAGCGATAGCCCCGGCGGCAAGGCGGGCGGCGTGATGATTGTTGAATTCACGGTATTTGGCACAAAGTGTATCGGTTTGAATGGCGGGCCGATCTTCCCGCAAACCGAGGCCTTTTCATTCCAGATTGCAACCGACAGCCAGGAAGAAACCGACCGTTATTGGAATGCGATTGTCGGAAATGGCGGTCAGACAAGCGAATGCGGATGGTGCAAGGATAAATGGGGCGTCAATTGGCAGATTACGCCGCGCGTTCTCACCGATGCACTCGCGCAGGGCGGTGATGTCGCCAAACGTGCATTTGATGCGATGGCGACCATGGGCAAAATCGATGTTGCCGCGATCGAAGCGGCGGTGAAGCGAGCCTGATATGACTGCGACGGCAGAAAATGGATGGGAACTCTCGGTTACGCGTTTCGTCAACGCGCCGCCTGCAAAGGTGTGGGACGTTATGGCCAACCATATCGAAGAGTGGTGGTGCCCAAAACCGTGGCGCGCTGAATTCGATAGGCTTGAGCGCCGCGCGGGTGGCGCGTCAAACTGCACTATGTATGGCCCTGACGGCGAAGTGCATCCGCATCCCGGTTTCGTCCTTGCCTGGGACGAAGGCCGCCGTTTTGCCTTTACCGATGCGATTGTCGGCGATCTGATGCCTGCTGGCGCATTTATGATCGGTATATGGGACATTGCACCCGAATGCCATGGCAGCCGCTATACAGCCACGGCGCGCCACTGGGATGAAGTAAGTGCAACACGCCATGCGGAGATGGGCTTTGAAGCGGGCTGGGGTGCCTGTGCCGATCAGCTTGTGGCATTGGCCGAAGCCCGGTGACGGCTTATGTTGCGCTGCTCCGCGCGGTCAATGTCGCAGGCACCGGCAAGCTCCCAATGGCCAAACTGCGCGCGATGGCGACAGAATTGGGCTTGGCAAATGTCCGCACCTATATCGCGAGCGGCAATCTGTTGTTTGAGAGCGAACTCAGCGAGCGCGAGGTGAAGGCCGCACTTGAAACCCGCCTTGAGGTTTATGCGGGGAAAGCTGTTCCAATCTTTGTGCGGACGGCTGCAGAGATGGCCGCAGTGCACGCCGCCGACCCGTTTCCCGATGCCCATGGTAGCCGACACATGGTCTATTTCCTTGATGTCGCGCCGCCCGACGACACACAGAAAACTGCGCGCGATCAGGCAGGTGAGCGGATTGCGCTCGGCACACGCGAAATTTACGTCGATTACGGCGATGGCATTCGCTTCACGAAGCTCAAGCTTGCCGCAACCAAGATAGGCACGGCGCGCAATATGAATACAGTGGCAAAGCTGGTGGCGATGATGTCACTTAAAGGCGGCTGACGTCCGCAATCTCTGATACGCCTCAACCACGCTCTGAAGCGCTTTTTCATGCGCGCGATCACCGCCATTATGATCGGGGTGATATTGGCGGACGAGTGCGGTGTAGCGCTGACGCAGTGTGCGGCGATCCGCATCAATATCGAGTTTGAGGACATCAAGCGCCTTGCGATCGCCTTCTGATAATCGCCTGCCATCGGCGCGCTCCTTGGGCATTCTGGCATCTTGGCGCGCGCGAAACCGTGCTGAAATCGCATCCAGCGGATCGTGAAAATCGCGCCATTTGGGCGGGCTGTCGACGCCGCCATTGGTAAAGGCGCGGGTTTCGGTGGCCCATCCGGCAAAGGGTGTTTGAGATTCTTCAATCTCTTCGCGGCTCATCCCTTTGAAGAAATTATAGCTGCTGTTGAATTCGCGGACATGATTGAAGCACAGCCAGCGGTAGCTGCCGGGGCCATCAAAACCTGACGCCGCGCCGTATAAATCAGGCGCACGGAATTCGCCAGGTTCGTGGCAACCGGCATGAGCGCAGAGTGCACGACCGTCACCGACGCGACCGTGAAAGCGGTTGGGGGATTTTTTGTCACTCACAAATTGTTACATAATGTTTGCGGGCAGATTGCCAACTATAGTGTCTGGATAATCGGGCCAACTAAATTGAAATTTGCCGCCCTCCTGTTGCTGCGTCCAATCGTGCATCAGTGCCGAAACGCGGGTGCGGATCCTCTCAATCATGGCATCGCTCAATTCAGGCGTTGCAACGAAGGAGTAACTACACGCCGTTTGGGCAACGCTGCGAAATGTTTCGCCGTCGGCGGGTGCTCCCCAACAATCGGCTTCAAAGCATTCGACCAGCCGTTCGGCCTGAATCAGCTCAACAATGCGTGCCTCCGGTATTTCGGCTCGGCTGGCGCTGGCGTGCCCTGCGGCCTTGGCAATGTCCTGAATCGCTTCTGGTGAATGGCCCTGCGCAACCATGCCCCAGAAGCCCTTGTTCAGCCCTATTTCTTGTTCGACGATGTAATGAACCGCGTCATGGGGAATTGGCCCCTTTTTCGGGAAGGTCGATCGCATGATTGATCCATCATGCCGGATTGTTTCGACATGATCGATATCGCCGCCCTTGGTAATCGTTACATCCACAAGCCTATCTCCACTGATCAACATTGACAGTGCCTAATCTGCGCTGTGTAGAGGAAAACAATGTTCGCCGACAAGCATCAGGGCGTATGGAGATGATATGAATAAAGGCCAAATCGCGCAGGAAATGGAAGATCTACTGATGGCTGCATTCGCACCGTCAAAGCTCGCCGTGATTAATGATAGCGCTAAACATCATGGCCATTCAGGCGATGACGGATCAGGTGAGTCGCATTTCACCATTGAAATTGAAAGCGCGGCCTTTGCGGGCCAAAGCCGGGTGAACCGCCAGCGGATGGTCAATAAAGCGCTTGGCAACATCCCCGGACAACGCGTGCATGCGCTGGCGATCAAGGCAACTGTGGCAGAGGTGTGAGGATGGAGCAGCGCCGAATCGCCCTGCCCACCGGCGTTGAACTTGATGTGTGGAGTGCTGGCGACCCCGCACATTCGCCGATTATCTTCCTCCACGGCTTTCCCGAATCGCACCGGACTTGGCGACACCAGATGGCTGAATTGGCGCGCGATCATTATGTTATCGCGCCCGATCAGCGCGGCTTTGCCCGCTCATCAAAGCCAGCCGAGATTAGCGATTATACGCCTGGCAAGATGGTCGCCGATCTGTTCGCTCTGGCTGATGCGCTTAGCCTCATTCGCTTTACGCTCGCCGCGCATGATTGGGGCGGGGCGATTGGCTGGGCAGCGGCGCTAAAGGCTCCCGAGCGGATCGCGCGGCTGATTATCTGCAATGCGCCGCATCCGCTGATTTTTCAGCGCACGCTGATTGATGATCTGCCGCAGCGTCAGGCATCGCAATATATCCTTGCCTTTCGTGACACTATCGAGGCGCGCATCGCCGAAAACGGGCTTGAGTGGTTTTTCGAGCACAGCTTCATGCGCCATTTGCAGGCAAGCAATGTGAGTGCGCAAGACCGCGCGGCCTATCTTGATGAATGGAGCCAGCCCGGCGCGATCCATTCCATGCTTAATTGGTATCGCGCCACGCCAATGCACGTACCGGGGATGGATGAGGTGCCACCGCGCCCGGCCTTTCTTGATGCGCCCTTCCCGATCCTCAAAATGCCGGTGCTGATTGTCTGGGGAATGAATGATCCAGCGCTGCTCCCCTGTCAGCTTGAGGGACTCGGTGCTCTGCTTGCCGATCCCACCATCGCGCGGATTGACTGCGGGCACTTCACCCCGTGGGAAGCGCCCGAAGCAGTCAATGCGGCGATGCGCAGCTTTCTCGAAGCGCGCCCGGTTTAGGCTGCGGCAAAGCCCTTCAACCGCTGATTGATGATCGCATCGGCCTCGGCCATGATCCGGTCGATCAGTTCCTTGCACGTTGGAATGTCATGGATCAGGCCAGCAACCATGCCGCAGCTCCACGCCCCAGCCTCCATATCGCCCTCCATCATGATGCGTGGATAGACGCCCGCGACTTCCTCGATGATATCCTCGAATTTGAGGTTGGCACCAAGCGCGCGCTCCTTTTCGAGCAGGCGTTCAACCGCTGCATTGGTCAACACCCGCTCGGTATTGCGTAGTGGCCGCATGACAAGGCGGGTATCAAGCTCGCTCGCCGCGACGAGCGCTTGTTTGACCTTTTCATGCACCGGCGCCTCTTTCGTTGCGATAAAGCGCGTACCCATGTTCATGCCTTCCGCGCCCAGAGCGAGGGCTGCAACAAGGCTGCGCCCGTCAGCCATTCCGCCTGACGCGACAAAGGGAATCTCAAGCTCTTCGGCCGCGCGTGGCAGCAGGATGAAATTGGGCACATCATCTTCGCCGGGATGCCCGCCGCATTCAAATCCATCGACCGAGACCGCATCACAGCCGATGCTCTGCGCCTTGAGGCTGTGGCGGACCGAAGTGCATTTGTGGATGACCTTGATTCCGGCCTCTTTGAAGAAGGGCAGCACCGCAACCGGATTATTCCCTGCCGTTTCGACCGCCTTCACCCCGCCGTCGATAATCGCTTTCACATAGCCGGGATAATCGGGTGAGTTGACCATCGGCAGGAAGGTGAGATTCACCCCGAATGGCTTATCCGTCATGTCACGGCACTTGGCGATTTCGTTCGCGAGCAGTTCGGGCGTTCTCTGCGTCAGGCCCGTGATGATCCCAAGTCCGCCCGCGTTGGAGACTGCGGCGGCCATTTCGGCAAAGCCAACATAGTGCATCCCGCCCTGAATGATCGGATGTTCGATGCCAAACATTTCGGTGATGCGCGTTTTCATGGGGGAGCGTCCTCTGCTGCTGATTTTCCGCAACACTGGTTGAGACTGACGTTAACGTCAAGCAGGATTGTCAGAGCGACAGCCCGTAAAGCGTTCTGATCTCGCCACCCGGTGTCTCGCATTCACCGATAGGCTGGGTGCGGATGTCGCTGCGCCCCAGTGAAAGTGCTGCGGCGAATTCATCACTGATCGTGATTGTCCCTGCCATTGTTGCGCGCGCAATTGCGATGAGCGTTCCAAGCGCTGGCCCGCTTGCCTCACCACCGATTAAGTGGATCAGGCCGTAATGCCCCGCGATTGTGAGCGGATAGCCAAGCCTTGGATCAGCCTTGGCCAGCGCAGCAGCGAAATTGGCGGCCGCAGCGAAGGATACAAAACCAAAGATGCGCGCATTACCATGGGGTTGATTGATGATTGGGCCAAGTCCTTTGGCCTCTTCCCAGAACGCCGCAATGCCTTCGTCAATCGCATAGGCGAACGCCGCCTCCTGAAGCGCATCAAGCCCGTCAAAGCGCACTTGAAGCAGTGCCATCAACCGGCGATCAGCACGGCCTTCACGCGTCTCTGATGAGGGTGGAACCGCGCCAGTACGCGGCCAGATGATCTTGCGCTGTTCCGCCCCTGTCCGCGTCCACACTACGCCGTCACGCGCGGTGCTTGAGCCATTGCCATAATCGCCCTCGCCTTCGTCAACGACCAGCAGTTGGACAGCATGGCTTTGCAGCATCGCCGCATTGCGTCGCGCCATACCCATGGCGACATCGCCTGCCAGTGCTGTTGCCAACGGCTCATATTCGCCCGCGACACTGCTGACATGCCGCACACTGTCCGCCGCTGCGATGCATGCCTCGAAACGGGGCACCCAAGCCGCACCATAGGGCGTCACCGATTGATCGACAAAGGCCGCAAGCGTCGTTGGCAGGATGACATGGAGCGCCGCCCCCTTGGTGATCAGGGCCTCGGCAATGATGATGTCGGCCCCCGCCGCAAGCGCGCCATAGCCAAAGCCGATCCGCTCTTCGGCCAAGATAATCGTCACCTCATCGGCAAGGCTTGCGCTGTCTTCGGCTGCGATACCAAGATGCCCGGCAAAATGGAGCGAGGGGCGCGGGCGGTGAATATCAAGCCAGTGCGGATCAATCCCCCCTGCCGTACAGATGAGCGATAATTGCCGCAGTGTTGAAGCATGATCGCTCCAGCCATCGCGGTTGAGCCGGATCGCCTTGGCCAGCGCATCATTTGCCGCGTCAATATTGCCGCGTAGCAGCAGCGCCTCGGCCCGCGTCGCCGAGATCCAATAAGGCGTTTCGGCAATGCCCGGCGCTTCCAGTCGTTCAAGCACTTCGCCCGCCACCATGCGCGCCCGTGCCGTATCGCCGCCCAGAAAGCTAAGTGTTGCGATGTTGATCAGCAGATAAGGCTGTGGATCAAGCGCATCGGCGGCACCGTAAGCTGCCGCCGCTTCGGCGAGGAGCGCCCCCCGCTCCCCGCCGCCCCCTGCATCGCGGGCGGCCAGCGCCCGATCCTTAAGCAACCGCCCCTTAACCGCAAGCGCAGCGGGATCGTCACTCGCTTGATTATACCCCCCCGCATCGAACAAGCGCAGCGCCTGTTCGAGAGCACCAGCACGAGCGAGC